>NZ_BTPW01000007.1:0-127276 GCF_036246185.1 Lactiplantibacillus paraxiangfangensis | reverse complement strand
GATAAACCTATGATAATTGCTAACTTTTCTTCAGGTGTAAATCTAGTTCTAGGCATAATAAAATCCCCTTAAGCATTGATAGATGAATTATTGTTTTTCATCTGTCAACCTTAAGGGGACTATAGCAGTAGCGGCTTAGATTGCTTTTTTATGAATTAGATATATTGAATTAATGTCATCAGAACTGGCACAACGACAATGAACAATACGGTACTAGTTGTCACAATGTTCGTTGCGTATTCAACGTCCCCATGCGCTTCGTTAGCCAAGATTGGCAAGACGGCCAACATCGGTGTCGCGGATTGCACGATCAACGTTTGTGAAGCTAAGGTTGGCATCGAAACGCCCATGTTACCAACGGCCATGAGAACTAAGATCATCACGACTGGTGATAAGACGAACCGGCCAATTAAAGCGACAATCGTATCACGATCGAACCGGATACTCTTTAAGCCGGCGTCAGCTAACACGATCCCGATATAGATCAAGGATAGTGGTGTAACCAAGTTACCAACGTAAGTTAACGTTGAACCAATGAAGGAAATCTTCGTTGGGTTAACGTCTAACAATAAGAAGACCAAGGCAACCAAGAAACCAACCAATGGCATTGGAATCACCTTTTTCCAGTCAATCTTGTTATGCGTCTTTTCCTTTGGCTTCGTTGGGTCATCATTAGAGATCAAGAATACCCCGAAGGCCCAAGTTGAAACCGTGTTAACCACGTAGTAAACCAGGAAGTACGTCATACTCTTTTCACCGAACAGTGCCATGTTTAATGGTAGTCCAATGAAGATCGTGTTGGCGTTAACGATTGCGTTGATAAAGATTCCTTTACGACCAGGACGGATCTTCATAATCCGAACTAGCGCGAACGCAATCAAGTAGCCAATGATGACGGCCACAAAGGCGTAGGCCAAGTAACCGGCAAACGAGGCTAATTGCCCCCGGGTTAGGCGTCCTAACACCGAAACGAAGATTGAAGCGGGCAGTGCGATGTTCTTGATAAATTTCGAGATGGTCCCTGCAAACTGGTCATCAAACCAGCCGGTCCGTCGTAGGACGTACCCTAAGATCATGATCAAAACGACCACTAGGACGCTTTGAATCGAATTCCATAAAACAGTCATGAGTTTTTTGTCCCCATTTCCTACAATTTTTAATGTATCCTATTGAAACTAGTTGTTATTGCTCTCTCTAAAAGCCAACCACTTTGTTACTTAATCGTTTTGTATTCAGGAACCCATTTCATGTCAGCAACGGCCTTTTTAGCATCACTGATTGGTTCCTTGTTCAATTTCTGGTCGATAACACTTTGTGCAACGACTTCTGCCAAAGTTTGGGAGAAAGCCGTAATCTTTGAAACTGGAGGTAAGACTGCGGCACCTGGCTTAGTCGTATCAACGATTCCACCTAATGCATGGCAAGCAGCGGATAAGGTTTCACTGTTCAAAACCTTCGCAGTTGCGGCAATCAATCCAAAGCCTAAACCGGGGTACATCAAGGCGTTGTTTCCTTGACCGATTTGGTAAGTCACACCCTTGTATTCAACGTCTTCGGCTGGAATCCCAGTCGCAACCAAGGCACGGCCATCCGTCCACTTGATCAAGTCTTCAGCGGTTGCTTCAGCTAACTTAGTTGGGTTTGATAGTGGGAAGATAATTGGCCGATCCGTGTGCGCAGCCATTTCCTTAATGATGCTTTCCGTAAAGGTTCCTGGTTGCGTTGACGTCCCAATCATAACCGTTGGGTGAACGGCCTTAACAACGGCTTCTAAGTTGGTCAATTCGTCAGCGTTGCTGAATTCGCTCCGTTGACGCGTGAAGGCCTTTTGCGCTGGTGTTAAGTCTTCGGTGTCATCGAATAACAACCCTTGCTTGTCGACAGCGTAGAAGTGTTGCTTAGCTTCTTCTTCAGTCAAACCAGCTTGCATCAATTCATCCATGATTTGGTTGGCAATCCCCATCCCGGCAGTACCAGCACCAAATGACAAGATTTTTTGATCCTTAATGCTTTCCTTGGAAATGTTTAAGGCGCCGAGAATCCCAGCTAAAACAACCATCCCAGTTCCTTGGATATCATCGTTAAATGTCGCAATCTTATCCTTGTACTTGTCTAAGATGACTTGGGCGTTTGAACGGCCAAAGTCTTCCCAATGTAAAAGTGAGTCTGGGAACAACTTTTGTTCCGCTTCAACGAACTTGTCGATCACGTCGTAGTACCGGTCGCCGTAAACACGCTTGTGACGGTTACCTAAGTACAACGGGTCATCCAATAATTTTTGGTTATTCGTTCCGGCGTCAATACTTACGGGTAACACTTGTGATGGGTCGATTCCGGCAGCGGCGGTGTAAACCATTAATTTACCCACGGCGATGTCGACACCGTTAACACCCCAGTCACCCATACCAAGAATACCTTCAGCATCAGTTACAACAACTAAACGAATGTCGCGACCTTCCGCTGCGTTACGTAACGTTGCTTCAACGTCTTCCGGCGCATCAACTGAAACGAAAGCGGCGTTTTGAGGATCCAAGAACAATTCGTTGTATTGTTCGATGGAGTCGGCAACGACCGGATCGTACACGATTGGCATAAATTCAACCACGTGTTCGTCCATCAAATGGTAGAACAACGTCCGATTTTCATTGAAAAGGTTCATCAAGAAGATCCGTTTTTCCAAACGAGTTGCCTTGCTTTGGAACTGTGCGTAAGCTTGGGTCGTCTGTTCATCGATCGTTTGAACATTGCTTGGTAACGTCCCGGTCAAACCTAAAGCTTGCCGTTCAGCCTTCGTAAACGCGGTACCCTTGTTTAAAAATGGGTTATTTAAAATACGATCTGCAGTTTGAGTCATGTTTAATTCCTCCATGTTGTATTAATTAATTTTACGAACTAACCTTATTAAATTCATCGGTTAGCGAATGCGCCCGGATGAAATCACCGCAACGCGCTTATCAATTTACATTCGTAAGTTTAATCTCGAGGAAATCTTATAGTCAAATCCGTGATATGATATAAATATATTAAATAAGGTAACTAAAAGCGTTGATTTTAAAGGTGATATAAATGAACACAAAAGACTTAGCTTATTTTGATAAATTAATTTCTGAAAAAAGTTTTTCAAAAGTCGCAAAAATTTTCAATGTCAGTCAACCTACCATCACGACCGCCATCAAACGACTCGAAACTGAATTTGGGGCACCGCTCGTCATTCGTGACCGCGTACAAAACACATTACACGTGACGGCTAGTGGTGCTCAATTAGCTGAGCACACCAAGATCGTCTTGCACGAACTGCAGCTTGCTCATCAGGAAATTGACAACTTATCGCAGAACCGCTTAACTTTGGGGTTACCACCAATTATTGAGAATCATTATTTTCCTACGATTGGTGCACGGTTGGCGTCAGCCGGTCTCCTATCCGGTCTCGAAACGGTCGAAGGTGGCTCCATTTGGCTACGCAACGCCGTCCGTGACGGTCGCGTTGACATGACACTACTGGGCTCAATCGAACCCCTCGCCTACCAGACCTTGGTTGCAGAGGAATTCGACCGGCAGCCATTTTGCATCTACGTCTCTAAGCAGCACCCGCTTGCTCAACGTAAACGGATTTATTTTAGCGAACTTCGTCATGAAAATTTTGTCTTTTTCAACAGTAACTTTATTCACAACACGGCGTTCAATAAGCTCACCCGTCGAAACCATTTCCGGCCCAACATCGTTTTCCGTTCTAACGACACGCACGTCTTAATGAAGCTAATCGGCCAAAATGTCGGTATCGGCTTCTTCACTAGTATCGTTGACCATTACCGTAAGGATGTCGTCCGGTTAGATTTAATGGATATCGAGCCCCCCGAATTCATTACCAGTATCGTGTACCGCACCACGCACATCCTGACACCCGCGCAACAACAATTACTCACGATTTTGCACGAAACTTTGACAATTGACGATTAAATCAAAAAAACACCTTTAGAATTTTATTCTGAAAGTGTTTTTTTCGTTCCTATAATCAGATCATAAAGACAGTTATTTCTAAATACGCCGCTCCGTCGGCCAGCCTTGGTATGCTGTGGGGGATGGCCCCAGCCAAACATACGGTCTGTGGCCTCAATTCAAAGCCGATAACCCACGTCTTCGAATCGCCCCGCAAGATTAGCAGCCAAAACCACCTGCCAATCTTGCCGACACAGCGCCCCAAGGCTGGCCGACTGCGCTCAAAATAATCTTACTATTGTTATTACTGTCGAATAATCAGAGTTTGTCACTGATGGTATCGCTAAGCACGCCTTTACAAACAGTGACTAAGCCCTAAATTTAGAACTTAAACAGCGTTTCAATTACGATTAAATAAACAGTCGCCCTATCCTTCTAGACTTGCATCGTTAGTAGCTGATCAATAAACCGTTGTTCATCTGCCGTTGGTATATAGCCTGTTCGCGTGACAACTGAAATATTAAAACTGACGGGTAACTGATCATTAATATCTAAACAGACCACCCCGTCATCCGCCTTGACGACATCACGGACCAGCAAGCTGATGCCCATATTGGCCTTAACCAAAGCTTTTACCCAGGAAATATCCGGCGTCCGATAAATGACTTCTGGATGAACACCCGCAAAGTCACAATACGCTTGAAAGGCCTGCGGATGCACATACTTACCATCGAGCCCAATAAACTGCGCTTGGCCTAAGTCTTTGAAATTAACCGCCGTTTGCTTCGCCAAACTGTTTTGCGGACTCACGATAATACTAAACGGGCGAGCTCCTAAACGAACCGCATGAACTGTCGGCAAATCAAATGGCAGGTACGACCCTAGTAACGCAATATTGATTTCACCATGAACTAATTTGCGCAACAGTTCATCCGAACCCGTTTCAGTGATTTTTAATTGTTGTAATAAGCCGTTTTGTAACAACTTTTCCGCAATCTGTGGAAAATATAATGTCCCAATAATTGGCGGCAATCCAAACCTAATATCCGTTTGCTGGGCGCTTTTAATCTCCTGGTGTGCTAATTTCAAACTCGCTTGAATTTGTTGGGCATTTTTATAAAGCAATAATCCGGTACGCGTAATGTGCGTCTGCTGATGACGACGATCTTGAATAACCAGTTTGACGGCGAATTCTTTTTCTAACCGCTGAATCGCCTGGGTCACCGCCGGTTGTGAGACGGCAAACTGCTTTGCGACCATGGTGTAGTTTTGGCAATCCACTAATGCCCGAAAATAATCTAAATCACGCGTATTCATGCACGGTCACCAAATTCTGTCACGTACATATCGGCAATCTTTTGCTGAAGCTCCGCCACTGAATGTCGCCGTGACCGGGCGCAATCCTTGGCCTCACGATTGCATAATAAACAGCGCCGTTTCGGCAACCCCAAGTCTGTCCGCGACATCGCCCGTTGTGACCCTGCCTGCAAGATATCAATATCATAAAGGCGACCGAGTGGATCTTGTTCTTCAAAAGCCACAGCAGTCCGCTTGCTCGTTGCAAAGTCGGTATTTAAAATTAAAAACCGTTCGTTGCCTGCCGGGTGATTCCAGTCGGCAGCCACCGTATACGTCGACAACTGCGCTTCAAATCGTTGCGTCCCGGCCAAAAACAATCGGCGTAGTGCATCGTTATTCTTAATCGGTCCCGGAATATTTAACTTAATTGCCGCAATCGTTGCTTGGGGATTAGCAGCCATTAACTTTTGCTGATACGCGACACGTTGATCCCGTGCCGTCAGCATATCAGCAATCGTTTGTGACGCTCCCGTCGTAAAAATCGTTGCCATGCTTGTCACTTTCTTCCTATAATGATTACTTATACTCTCAGCTTAACTGAACCCCACTAATTTTCAAGCTATTTATCGCTTAATTTATTGCCACGACTAAAGTTTAAAACTGCCACCAACACCGTAACAATAATCGTTATTTCTGAATTAGGCTGTCCGACTTCACTAGATTTACTGTCGTTCTATTTATTGGATGATCGGAGGTTGCCACTGATAACATCGGTCGTGATGGTGGTCTTAGGCCGGTGATTTTTCCGGGCTTAAACCACGGACGGACTGGAACAATTGCGCATTTTGCAACTGTTCCAGTCGAGGGAGAAGACCGCTCTTTGGCTTCTCCCGGTCCCACGACCGCATGTCATCAGTGGCAACCGGACTAGCTTATAAGTTACAAAAAATCGACCGTGCGACTAGTTGCGGTCGTACGGTCGATTAAGTCTTATCATTTCAAAAAATTACTGTAAATATTTGAACATTTGTTGACCGGCTTGCCGACCAAAGATCACCGTTTCAGCAATCGAGTTGCCACCAATCCGGTTATTCCCATGGAGCCCGCCAACGACTTCACCAGCCGCAAACAAACCAACGATTGGTTGATCATTTTTGTCTAGTACTTGGGTTGCAGGATTAATTGCAATCCCACCCATCGTGTAATGAACAGCGGGGGCAATGTGAATTGAATAAAACGGTCCACTCGCAATGTCGCGATCCATCCCAGTTGTCCGGTTAAAAGTCGTGTCTTTGTGGTTAGCAACCGCTTGATTCCAGTCAGCGACCGTCTTTTCAAGAGTAGCCCCGTCTAATCCAGTTTCAGTCGCCAACGTGGTTAAGTCAGCACCAGTCTTCACTAAACCGACATGGTCGTAAAATTCAACCGCTTTAACCCGGTCACGAATCCCACGGTCAAAAATCAGATAAGCACCCGTGCCACCGAGTTGGTCAATGGCGGCCGTGACGTTTTTCCGTGTGTCCAGTTCATTTACGAACCGGGCCCCCTGTTTATTGACCAAAATTGCGCCTTCACCCCGAACGGCTTCACCAATCAAGTAAACGTGATCAGTATCTTGCTGAACAGTTGGGTGGACTTGAACTTGATCCATATCAACCACCTTTGCGCCGACTGCTTCTGCTAGGAGAATCCCATCACCGGTTGCACCCGGTTGGTTGGTCGTCTGATAATCTTTGAGATCATCACGATACTTGCCTAGTAAAGCTTTGTTAGCGCCAAAACCACCCGTTGCTAGTAACACGGCACCCGCCGTAATCGTGACTGCACCGTCAGGAGTCGTTGCTTGGACACCACTGATTTTGCCAGCTGTCACAATCAATTGATCAACCTTAACGTCTGTAAATAACGGTAATTTGGCCGCTGCGACTTGTTTTAACAATTCGGTTACTAAGAAACCACCGATTGGGGCCATTGAACTCGGCCGGTGGGTCCGCATGACACTCATCCCACCAGTAATGGTCAAATCATCCAGTTTGATGTCGTGGTCAGCTAACCAGTCAATTGCTAAGGCACTGTGTTCTGTAAAGAACTTCAGCAAGGCCTGATTGTTCATCCCGCCGCCACCTTTGAAGGTTTCGTCGTAGAAGCCTTCAAAACTGTCAACGATATGGTGATGTAGTTGCACATTGGTTTCCGCCGCATTCATCCCAGAAGATGCTCGGTTGGTATTACCACCGATTTTCGGCATCTTTTCTAAAATTACTGGCTTCAAGCCTAATTCGTGTGCTTGAATGGCAGCCGTTAATCCGGCACCACCCGATCCAATAATGACCACGTCATAGTTTGTTTTTAAATTCGTTAATGCGGTTGGTGTAAACGTAAATTTGTCAGCCATCAAATTACCCCTCTCACTTAATCATACATCATGAAATGGGCTGAAAAAATCCAGCCCATCTTACTTTAATCATCAATATTCGTCATGTCTAGTGGAACCATCCATTCATCGAATTGTTCCGCCGTGACTTTTCCGGACTTAATTGCAGCTTCACGTAAAGTCGTTCCAGCTTTTTCAGCTGCTTGGGCAATCATTGCACTGTCATGGTAACCAATGTGTGGTGAAAGGGCCGTAACGGTCATCAATGAACTGTCGACTAATTCAGCCATCCGATCCTGGTTAACGGTCAATCCGGCAATCATTCGGTCTGTGAACCCTGTAATGGTCCCGGCCAATAATTCAGCTGATTGTAAGAAGGCATCAATTAAGACCGTCTTGTAAACGTTCATTTCAAAGTTACCTTGGCTCGATGCTAAGTCCACGACCACGTCGTTACCCATAACCCGTACAGCCGCCATCGTAATGGCTTCCGCCTGGGTTGGGTTAACTTTACCAGGCATAATTGATGAGCCGGGTTCATTAGCTGGAATGTTTAATTCATCGTAGCCGGCACGGGGGCCACTAGCCAAGAAGCGAACATCATTAGCGATCTTCATCAGATCAGCAGCTAACGTCTTAATGGCACCGTGAACCACGTTCAAACCAGAATGATGAGCTAAGCCATAAAACTTGTTGGAATCCGCTGTAAATTCGATCCCATAAAGCTTGCTCATTTCCGCTGCAATATTTTCAGCAAAGTGAGGCGCAGCGTTTAAGCCGGTCCCAACGGCCGTTCCGCCCATGGCAAGTTCACTCAAGGTTGGATTCAATTGCTTTAAGTAGTTAATATCATGTTCAATGGCACTGGCCCAACCACTAACTTCTTGACCGAATGTTAATGGTGTCGCATCTTGAAGATGTGTCCGGCCGATTTTAACGACGCGCCAGTACTTCTTTTGCTTGAGCTTTAATTCGGCTAATAAGTGTTCCGCAGCGGCAATCAATTTATCCACCGCAACGGCGGCCGTAATATTCATTGCCGTTGGGAAGATATCGTTGGAACTTTGCCCATGGTTTACGTCGTCATTTGGCAAGATTTCAATGTCTGGATTAATTTTTCCAGCCATATGCGCAACAACTTCGTTAACGTTCATGTTCGTTTGCGTCCCGGAACCAGTTTGATAAACAACCAGTGGGAAGTCTTTACGTAAATCTTCGTCATCTAACGCCAACAGCTTATCAATGGCAGCCACAATTAAATCAGCCTTTTCAGCAGTCATTGCTTCAACTTCTTTGTTCGCAATTGCGGCTGCCCGCTTAATTTGAAGCAGTGCCCGAATCATTTCTAGTGGCATTTTCGTTCCAGTCGGGAAATTGTGACGACTGCGTTCAGTTTGCGCACCCCATAGTGCGGTTACTGGAATTTTAACTTTGCCTAACGTATCTGATTCTACTCGATATTCTGTCATGTTGATGACCTCCAATTAATATAGTAGTAAGCGCTTACTAAATGTGTGAAAAAAATAACATTCAATTTATGATTTAATTCTAGTGCCTCAATATGACTATAGTCAAAACCAGTTTTAGCTATAAGTATTAGTTATGAGGTTGATATGACAACGATTAGAGCTATAATTTCTGTTCAACAATCACCTCTCCCAAAAATGTTTATTTATTCACATAGTTTCATCATTAACTTTGAATCACGATCGTCTTCCCTGTTCAAAATAGACGACTTTTAGCTAGCTTTCTAAAGCTTGAAAGTTAAATTCAGGATTGATTTTTGTTATATCAGTATTCAGACTAATACAAATTGATTACTTGTGAGTTAGTCCGATTGCCACTGATTATCCAAATCACAATAGTAAGCCTATTTTGAGCGCAGTCGGGGAGCCTTGGTATGCTGTGTCGGCAAAATTGGCAAGTGTTTTTTGTCTGCCAATCTTGCGGGGCGATTCAAAGACGTGGGCTGGCGGCTTCGAATCGAGGTCGCAGACCGCCCTGTGGCTGGGACCGTCCCCCATAGCACACCAAGGCTCCCCGACGGAGCGGACAATTTAGGAATGCCTATCGTTACGATGTTAATAGCGGTTTTAGACTTTTCAACCGTTAACTTTATAATACCCTAAAACAACGTTGACACAAAAGTATCAACGTTGTTTTAATTATTATTATTCAAGTTTCATGTTTTAAATCAATCACGGTTAAGCTTAATCTTTAACCGCTTTGATACTATCAATAATCGTCCCGTCACGGTATTCAATCAAAGCAACCGTGCGATCCGTAAATTCAAGTGGTTGTGGTTGGCCGACTTTCTTTTCAGCAAGTTGTTGCAGCTCTTCGATGGTGTAGACCGGTACCCCGGGAACGTTGCTGAGTGCCTTAACTAGGTCTTGGCGCCGCGGGTTGATGGCAATCCCGTATTCCGTCACGACCACGTCAATTGAGTCGCCAGGTGTAACCACGGTCGTCACTTCTGGGACAATCGTCGCTAACCGCCCACGAACAAGTGGTGCAGAAATAATGGTTAACTTAGCTGTCGCTGCATCTTGATGACCACCAATGGCGCCCCGAATCACGCCATCTGAACCAGACATGACGTTGACGTTAAAGTGCGTGTCAATTTCCAAAGCACTCAGAATCGCAACGTCTAATTGGTCAACCATCGCGCCCTTATTATCAGGGTCAGCATACCATGACGCGTCAATTTCTTGTTGCTTCGGGTTAGCATGCATGGATGCTGCCGCGCCCTTATCAAAATCTTGAACGTCCATGACCTTGTCGACTAAACCTTCTTCCAACAGGTCCGTCGTTGGCTTGGTAATCCCACCAAGTGCAAACGACGCCTTGATCTGGTTGTCGAGCATCGCTTGTCTCAAGTAACGCGTTACGGCCAGCGCTGCACCACCAGAACCAGTTTGGAATGAAAAGCCATTTTTGAAGTATGGTGAGTTCACAATGACATCATTAACGGTCTGCGCAATCTTCAATTCCTTAGGGTCTTTGGTGAAACGGGTTGCCCCGGAACCAATCTTGTCAGGATCACCAACTTGATCAACCTTCACTACGTAATCGACCTGAGTTTGTTTGATTGACGCTGGCGTATTCGGGTAAGCCACTAAATTATCCGTTAATAACACGACCTGGTTGGCATACTGAGCATCCATTAACGCATAACCTAATGAACCGAAGACCGCCTTGCCAGCCATCCCGTTAGCATTACCTAACCGATCGGCGTTGGGCACACCAAGGAAAGCCACGTCAATTTTAATATCGCCGTGTTCAATGGCCCGTGCTCGGTTCCCATGTGACCGGAAAATCACTGGGTTGGCCAAGCCACCATGTGAAACGAAGTCGCCAAGCGAGCCCCGCATCCCGGAACTCGTGATGTTGGTAATGGTGCCAGCTTTGATGGCTTCAATAACCATATCGTTCATCACACCCGTCAATGAAGAAGGTGCTAACGTTAAGTTTTTAATGCCCGCATCAATAATTGCCCGCATCACTTGGTTAAAGACAAAGTCACCATTTCTGAAATGATGGTGAAATGAAATTGTCATCCCATCTTTAACCGTTGCTTTAACGACGTCCGCAACGGAGTCAACGACTTTATCGTCCCCGGTTGAAACGTGGACTTTTGGTGCCACCCGTTGAATCTCTGGGTGACCGATTTCGGCCGATTCAAATCCTTGATAATTTAACTTTTCCATTAAATCCGCTGGTAATTCACGATTTACACTATTTTTCAATGTAATTGCCCTCCTCATCAAGTAGGTTGGAAACTTTGGCTAGCTTCATCACACGCTGTGCACGTAGGACAACGGGCCGGTCGACCATTTGTCCGTTCATCGAGATGACACCAGAACCCTTAATCCGGGCTTCTTCAATCGCTGCGATCACCTTTTGTGCCTTGATGACTTCATCCTTAGTCGGTTCGTAGACTGAGTTGACCATCGCAATTTGGCGTGGGTTAACGAGTGATTTGCCATCAAAACCAAGTTGATGAATGTGGCGCGTCTCACGGTAGAAGCCTTCAGGATCAGACATATTCGTAAAGACCGTATCAAACGCTGCAATCCCAGCTGCCCGTGCTGAATGTAAGACCATGTTACGGGCAAACTCTAATTCAGCACCGTCAGGATAACGATGGGTCTTCATATCGGTCGTATAATCTTCTGCAGATAAGGCAACCCCAATCATCCGGTCGGAAGATGCTGCGATTGCTGGTGCGTTTAACACACCCTTAGCACTTTCAATGGCCGCCATGACATGGGTCGTCCCCACGGGAATCCCAAATTCTTTTTCAGCAGCGGCCACATCCTTGACCAGTGTCTTCATCATTTCTGCGGATTCAACTTTTGGCAACCGAATAACATCGATCCCCGCCTTAACCATCGCTTTGACATCATCCGCATAGTACTTAGTATCCAAGCCATTAACCCGAACAACGAGTTCAGCATTACCATAGTCCTGGGTCTTTAAGGCTTCGTACACCAGTAAACGGGCGGCATCCTTTTCAGCCATCGAAACGGCATCTTCCAAATCAAACATGATGGAATCAGCGCCGTAAATACCCGCATCCTTGACCATTGCGGGGTTATTGCCTGGCACAAACATCATTGTACGACGTAATCGTTCTTCTTTTTCAGCCATTATAATACCTCCCATGCTGGTGTCGTGGTTTCGAGGGCCCGCTGTGCAGCGGCAATCGTCCGTGCTTTAATGACACAGTCCAAAGCCCCTTTATCGACAGCACGCACCCGCACATTATCAATATTTAATTGCTGCAAAGTGGTGGTAATCACGTGTTTGATTTGAGCACCAAATTGTTTAATAACATCTGATTCTAAATCGATCTGAATGCCGTTATCCCCCGCCATTAACATGATTTGAATATCAGATGATTCCAACGTTCCGGCAAAAGCCGATGTCTTAATTTCCATTAATTTTCATTCCTTCCTGAATGCGACTTTGTAACACTGATAAATTATTTTTTATAAACTGTGCCGTTGTCGGCGGTACTAGTTGATTTAACTTGGTTAAGTCGCCACTTTGAATCCATTGTCGAACCGTCCGCGCTGAAATTGGCTGATCTGCCACTTCAGTTCGCGGCACGACTTGGACCTTAACGGCGGGTGGCAGTTCGCGCTGCAAGGTTTGATTATAAATCGCAGTTGTCCGCGACGTTGGTTCACTCCCGACAAACCGGGTTGTAATGTGCAAGGCCGGTGCTAACTGCGTTTTAAAGATCCGCGCGTCCAACGTGGTCTGTGCTTCAATCGCGCTGGCCGCTGAATCCAAAAAGTAAGCCGGAAAAGTTGCGGCACTCACAAGGTAATCGCCACCGCTGACGACCCGCACGTTTGGTAAATCCGCCGTCCCCTGCTGAACGAGGTCAACCCGTTCAGCCGTCCGGAACAAGCTAGCATCCGTTGCCACCACGAACACGTAGACCAAATCGCTAACCGCCGCGGCCTGTTCAACCAAATAGCGGTGCCCGCGCGTAAACGGATTCGCATTCATCACGATTGCACTCACGCGCTGATTGTCCTGGTTCGCAATGCCCGGCAATTGTCGGACAAAATCAGCAACGTCCGGTAAACCGTTTTCCAAAACCGCCGCTTCATCCGAATGGGCCAGTTCCTTAAACCCAACGTGTTGAAAGCTTAACGAATACTTGGCCTTTGTGAAGACCATCATATGAAAAATATTTGCTTGAAATAATCGGCTCACCAATGCACTCACAATTTGATTAAACCGTGCGCCCGGTTGGCTATTCTGATTACAGACACCCACATATTTGAGGACGTTTCCCGCAATCGACCCCGTACCGACGAGTTGATCATCTTCAATCAACCCGAGGGTCACATCGATTTGGTCAACTTCCCGCGCACTAAAATTGGTAATGCCTAATGACGTTAGAAAGTGTTGCCACTGAGCACGATCATGAGGATTATTTAACTGCATCTCAACAACCTGAGCTGTCATTAAAAGCTACCTCCTATAATTGTGGATGTGCATAGGCCGCAACTGCCGCCGTCACATTTGGCACAACGCTGGGATCAAAAACACTTGGAACAATGGTGGTTGCACTCGGATTTTCCACGGTCTTGGCAATTGCTTGTGCGACCTGAACCTGCAATTCATCATCAACCTGTTTGACCCCGTTATCCAGCAGACCCTTGAACAACCCTGGAAAAGCCAAAATATTATTGACTTGGTTGGGATACTGACTCGAACCAGTTGCAATGATCGTTGCCCCGGCCTTCTTAGCCACCGCTGGATCAATTTCTGGTACCGGATTAGCCAGCGCAAAGATAATTGGGTCATGATTCATTAGATGGACCGCACCAGCCGATAAGACGTTGGCGTCCGATAACCCAATGAATGCATCTTGATTGGCCATCACTTTAGCTAACGGTTGCCCTTTAAGACTGGCTGGTGTCTGTAACTGCTTAGCCAAATCACGTTGATACTGGTTATACCGACGATCATCCGCCGTCACAACACCATACACGTCTACTAAGGTCAACTTTTTAACACCCACCGCTGCTAGTAATCGTGCGGTCGCCAGTCCGGAAGCCCCGACACCGTTGATGACGATGCGCATTTGTTGCAACGTCTTACCGACCACCCGTGCAGCATTGATCAAACCGGCTAAAACAACAATCGCCGTTCCTTCTTGGTCATCGTGGTAAACCGGAATGTCCAGTTCATCTTTTAAAGCGGCTTCCAACTCAAAACATTTTGGCGCCGTAATATCTTCCAAGTGAATTCCCGCAAATGATAACGACATATTCTTAATCGTTTCAACCATCTTAGGAACACTAACCTGGTTTAACGCCAATGGAATGGCATTAATCCCAGCTAAGTTTTTATAGAGTAAGGCTTTGCCTTCAACAACTGGTAGGCCACCAGCAGGGCCAATGTTACCGAGGCCCAACACGGCAGAACCATCAGTGATCAATGCGACTAACTTGCCACTCATTGTATATTTAGCCTTTAACTCTGGGTGCGCCGCAATCAACTTGGAAATAACCGCAACGCCTGGCGTATACGCCTTTCCTAATTCTGCTTTGTCCGTCACTTTTAAATCTGAATGGATATCCAAAACCCCGGTGTGGGCCGCGTGTAACTTTAAAATTTCATCTTGTTCAACCATATTGGCATGCCTTCTCTTCTCATAAAATACCGTTCATTACATTAATCTAAGTCTACGACTGATTTTAAAAAATATCAAATTTCACACTATTTTTTAAAATTTTTCAAAAACTAGTTTTCTGGTATAATGAACTTAATATTTAAACGAAGAGGTTACTGATATGGATGACATGAATCATCGCCGACTGCTGATTGGAATTTCACATGATTACTATTTATCTAAAATCAACATTGCTGAAATTTCCAAGAAATATCAGGTCAGTCGGTACTTAATTTCTAAATATCTAGACGAAGCCATGGCTACTGGTTTAGTTAAAATCAACATCAATACGCCCATTGAACGCAATAGCGAACTTGAAACTGAATTTAAAAAGCAATTTTCAATTGATCACATCTACATTATTAAAGATGCGGATACGACTAGCGATGATGAGCGCCACGTTATTGAATTTAGTGCTGAAATAATTCAACACCAAATCTTACAAAGCCAAGTCATTGGGGTCGCTTGGGGTGGCACCGTGTTGAGTGTCATCGATAATTTTCAAACAGGAACCCGTAATGACCTGCTCTTCACGCAATTTATGGGGGATAACCTTAAAACTAATGCAGCGAACGGTTCCACCCCGTTAGTTCAAAAGGCCGCCGCCAAGTTTGGGGCCAAATATGTCACCATCCCTGCGCCTTTATACTTATTCAACGATCAAGCGCACCAAGCACTCGCACAGGAACCTGCAATTGTCCCTGCCATTAGCAATTTCGACCGTATGGATATGTTATTCGCAGGAATTGGCACGCTGGCTTCAATTGATTCGATTCCAGTTTGGAAACAAAACCGGCAACAAATTTTAGGTGGTGCGAACCCTGAAGACGTCGTTGGCCTGTTGTACGGCCGGCCATATGATATCAATGGTCACGTCCTCAACGAACATCACGATAAGTTATTTGGCGCCAAACTCGCAACCATTTTAAAAGTGCCACGGCGCTTTGCCATTGTTAAAAGTAAATTTAAGAGCAAAGCCCTGCTAGGTGCCATCCGTGGTCGCCTCTTAACCGACATCATTATCGATGAGGCGGTTGCCAACCGGGTCCTCCAAGAGGATCAAGTTTTACCATTTAAACCCTAATAAGCGTTTCTTCTAAAACAGGTACCGACACTGACCAGTTATGGCAGCTTGGCACCTGTTTTTAATTCATCTAAATCACACTACCAGATACCAATTACTTTCATCCAAAGAGCACCAACACCGCCCCAAACAACTAGGTAGAATAGTCCTAAGACGAAGTTTAATTGCCACCATTTGCCTTGACTCACATAGCCTGAGCCAAAGAGCACGCTCGCTGGGCCATTTGCATAATGCGTGGTTGATGCGAAGATTGATCCGACAAAGCCAAGCATCAAAGCAGAGAAGGTTGCTGGTGCACCAGCTGAAACGGCCACGCCAAGTAACGCCGCGTACATTGCTGAAACGTGGGCGGTCCCACTAGCAAATAGATAATGACTGTAGAAGTAGAACAATGCCAATGCGGCTAAAACAATGCCCCAACTGAAGCCTTTCAGTGCACCACCAATCGCACCTGAAAGCCATGGAATAAATCCTAAAGAATTCAATTCATTTGCCATGAAAATCAAAATTGAGAACCAAACCAACGTGTTCCAAGCACCGGTTTCATGCAAGATATCGTCAACTGAAAGTACCCCACAAACTAATAGAAGTGAGACAGCCATGAAGGCGACTAACGCAGCATCCAAACCAATGAAGCTAGATAACATCCATAGGACCAAAGCTAGTAAGAAGACGCCGCCCATGATTTTTTCAGGAAGGCTCATTTTACCCATCTTATCTAACTCACTGTCTGCCCATGCCTTAGCGTTAGGGGTGTCTTTGATTTCCGGTGGATACATTTTATAAATTAAATATGGCACAACCACTAAACAAATAATCCCGGGAACGACCCCTGCTAAGAACCACTGCATCCATGATAAGGTGATATGTAAGCTCTTGGCTAACGTCACAGCCACTAAGTTTGGTGCCATGGCTGTCATAAACATCGTACTAGTAATTAAATCACCGTGAAATTCAGCAAATACTAAGAATGACCCAATTTTGCCCTGAGTTCCATCTTTAGGATCTGAGTGGAACGTTTCAGCTAAGGATTGGATGATTGGGTATACAATCCCACCAGCACGGGCCGTGTTACTTGGTGTGGCCGGTGCGGTTACTAAATCAACTCCGATTAACGCGTACGCTAACCCTAGCGTTCGTTTACCAAACAGTCGCACAAACACCAGCGCAACCCGTCGTCCTAGCCCCGTATTAATGAAGCCCCGTGACATGAAGTATGCCATGGCAATCATCCATACCGTACTACTCCCAAAACCAGATACCGCAGTCTTCATTGGGACGATGCCGAACAACACGGTTAACGTCAATCCAACGATGGCGACCCCGGCAATTGGTAATGGTCGGGTAATACAACCGATAATCGTTGCTACAAAAATAGCAAATATATGCCAAGCATTCAGCGAGACGCTTGCTGGCTTAATGGGACTGCTTACCCAAATAATCAATCCCACCAGTAGCGGTATAATAAAATTACGATAATTAATCTTATTTAGTGTCATTTTAATTCCTCCCCACTATTTCCTCTTGTGACTATGCCACATTTAACATTGCGAGCATTTTAGTTGCGAAGTGTTGCATCCGTGCACGTTCATCATCTGAAAGATCAGCTTCGATCACTTTTTGTAACCCGTTACGATTAATAATTGCAGGTGACCCTAAGTACAAATCATTAATTCCGTATTGCCCAGATAGCGCAGCGGAAACAATCAATTCAGCATTTTCATCATTTAAAATGGCGCGGCAAATCTGCATTAAGCTAACCGCAACCCCGTAGAACGTGGCGCCCTTTTGCTTAATAATCTGGCCACCCTTGCCACGAACTGCTTGCTCGATTTCCGCTTTGAACTGGTCATCGACCGTCGTGACTTCTGCAAGTGGTTGATCATTGATCATAATTTCATCAAAGTTAACAATTGAACTATCACCATGTTCGCCAAGGACAGCGGCATCAACCGCAGTCGTTGCCACGTTCAGCTTCTGAGCTAATGCGACCCGTAACCGTGCCGTATCTAATGAAGTCCCAGTACCAATGACCCGATTACGAGGGAACCCAGATAACCGTTGTGTCATGGAAGTCAGGATATCAACCGGATTGCTTGAAACAATGAAACAACCGTTGAACCCACTGGCAACGACCGGTTTAACAATCGATTCCAGAATCTTTGTATTACGGTTAATCAAGTCTAAGCGACTCTCACCAGGTTTACGTGGCACGCCAGCCGTAATGATTACAATATCAGCGTCGTGGGCGTCCGCATATTCACCAGTGTGAATCTTAGTGGCATTTGTAAAGGCAGCGACATCTTCTAAATCCTTGACGTCCCCTTCTGCATGCTCTTTAACCAAATCGACAATGACGAGTTCATCAAGCGCACAATTCTGAATAAGGGAAAAGGCAAATGATGAGCCTACCGAACCATCACCAACAATAACGACCTTGCGTTGTTTCTTATCCATTTTAATATCCTTCTTTCATCAAAAATGTCTATTTAATTAGGAGGTTTGTAACTTAGTTACCTAACTCACAAGTATTATAACGCAAATGCTTTCATTTTTTCTATTTTTTTAAAAATAAATTATTTTTTTGAAAAAGTTAAACATAATTATGCCTATAAAGCTTGTTTTAACAGTATTTTTAAATAATTTTACTTGTGAACAATTTAAAAAGCGGTGTTTTGTGAAGGCTTTTTCGTAACCGGTTACATTTCAGCCTTATTTAACCCACTTTTTTCTTCCCATACGACCTAAAACCAAACGTCGTATCTTCATCCAGTTAAAATAAGCTAGCCGTGGTATATTAGACATACACTCAACATAAGAAAGGATTACTAACTTGGATAACGAAACTTTAAAAAACTATTTGGCCGATAACTCCCAAGTCATTACGATTTTTATGGATAAAGCAACTGATTTTCTAAATCGTCAAAATGCCGACCGAGCACCAGCCCGTCGCTATAACGATGCAGAAATCACCCGGCAAGCTGAAAAAATGCTGGACAGTGTAATTGACAATATCCATGGCAAAATTGCGCCCCACACACGCGAACAAACCCCCGCTGCTTGGGCACGATTTTTAAGTGAAAATGATGTGCTTGATGATCTCGAACTTTCTATGACGGAATTATCATTTGAATCCGAAGACTGAGAACCCAGAGTGAGACAAGGGGCGGTTAGTTTGCGAGCATTAACGTGAAATCAGCGATTATTCCGGGGTTTGGAATGGTCGCTGATTTCGGGTTAAGCGGAACAAGCTGCCTTTTGGTCCACGTTTCGACCGTAATAATAAGAAAAACCATTCAGAAATTTGATACTTCTGAATGGTTTTTGAGTTTAGTTCCAGACTCATTTTTAATTTTATTATTCATTAACGCCAAATCAAGCTATTAGTTGCGTTTCTAATCCTAGAAAAATAGTTAAAATCAATAAATCAGCTGAGCCACCCAGACTGTAGTTCCGGGTCACAAAGATTTGATTCAGCTCCCCTAAGAACGCCATCCCCGCTTCCGTACGACTCCCCCCCAGCTCAAAGTAGCGTTGCGCCTGTTCGTGGACCCAATCGACCACGTGCGGATCACGGGCCCGCTTAACTAAATTCGTGTCGACGGTCGCTTGAACGATCGCCATCAAGGTATCCAGCAAGCGTTGATTAATCGTCCCATGACTCCGCTGCAACGCTGGTAACGCCACCGTCATCACGGTTGGATAGCCCGCCTCGGCTTCCCCGCGAATCCCCTTAATTCCGTACGTCAGGTATTCGCGTTCTCCGGCCGTTAACGTTGCCGGATCCTTAGTATCCAAACCATTAAAATCATTGGCGGTCAGTCCTTTAAGCATTGCTTGCACAATGGTCGTCAGCGTTTGCGCCGGTTGCTGGACGTGATAGGCCGCAGCCGTCACCAAAATTCCCAGTGAAAATACGGCGCCCTTATGCGTGTTAACGCCGTTGGTCGCCGCAAACATGGTCCGCTCCGCCTCAACTCCGATTGACCGGATTTTTTGAAACAATCCCGTTAAATCGTCAGCCGTATACGTCGCACCCGCCGATGCACAGGCTTTAAAATAAGGTTCCAAACTTAGCGCACTATCAATAAACATGAAGGCGTTCATATCCGGATGTGGGCCGGCTGATAAGGGGTCCACTAGCCCCGGCTTCGGATTAACCGTCACCTCGTATAGTAGCGCTCGTAGCGCGTGATTGACAATAACCGTAGTTTCCAACACATTTCCTCCATCTGACTCATTACTCATCGATATTCCCGCTGTGACCCAACGTCAAAACCAGTAACCGTCTCTTTATCATACTAACGATTTTATAACGAAATTGACAGTTGCACCATGCCTTGAAGGCTATCCTTATAAAATACCGGTTGCTTACTCAGCTTCTTAGTTTTACTTTTGATAGCTTACACCACTGAGACTAAGTGCCGCCACACGCTAAAATTAATTGAATCGCCCACGCGCACCCAAATAAGCGTAGAATGTAGTCATAAGTACAACTAAGGGAGAATATTATGTATCAGCTATTAACAGACTCAACCGTGGATTTGCCTTATCAACTGCTCAAAGACAATAACGTTAACTTCGTTTCTATGAACGTCACCATTGATAACCAGGAATCTTCCGACGATTTAGGCCACCATTTTGATTTGGCTAATTTTTATCACCAAATCGGCAAGGGTGTGATGCCGACGACCGCGCAAATCAACATTGGTCAATTTATTGAATTCTTCAAGCCATACGTGCAAGCCCACACGCCGATTTTATACCTCGGCTTTTCATCCGGGTTAAGTGGCACCTTTAACAATGCTCGGCAAGCCAAAGAAATGCTCATGCAGGACTTTCCCGAAGCCGAAATTTACCTTGTGGATTCGTTAGCCGCTTGCTGTGGAGAAGGCTTAATGCTACTGGACGCGGTCGACAAACGTGATGCGGGGATGCCAATTGACCAACTGGCTAATTGGTTGACTGAAAACCGGTTGTATTATCAGCAATGGTTCACCGTCGATGATTTGAAATATCTTTACCATGGTGGACGCGTCTCGCGTACATCCGCCACGGTTGGATCACTCTTGCAGATTAAACCCGTGATGGACGTTGACCCACTTGGGCATTTACGCCCCGTCCAAAAAGTTCGTTCACGGCGGCGATCACTCACCACGCTGGTAACTAACACCATCACGAATCTCCGTAATCAGGACAATCCGCGGATCATTATTGCAACTAGTGATGCGGACGACGCGGCCCAGGCCATCCGTGAAAAGATTCTGGCAAAGTTACCGCACGCCGAAATCTTATTGTCTAATATTGGCCCCACCATTTCTAGCCACACCGGCTTAGGGTGCGTTGCCGTCTTTTCATTTGGCAAGACCAAACGCGAATAACATCATCCGAATGCAAACAACCACTAAAAAAAGATTAGGGTTGACGCCAACTAGTCATTCGTGTGATAATGTTTGACGGTGCCAAACCACGGTCGACAGCTCCGGATCGGCGCGCAAGCGTTCAGAAGGTCTGTGAAGTCGACCACGCGATCATCCTCTTGAGGATGATCGTTTTTTTTATTTAATGACTGATTTTAAAACGACTAGAGTCTGAGACAAAACTCAAAAAGCCATCCAGAAATATCAACTATTTCTGAATGGCTCTCCTTACTACTATGGTCGAAACGTGTGACAAAAGGCAATTTGTTCCGCTTAACCCAAAATCAGCGACCATTCCAAACCCAGGAATAATCGCTGATTTTACGTTAATGCTCACAAACTGACCGCCTTTTGTCCCACTCTATAGTCATTTATATTTATTTCAAGCCATCATAAATTTTATCAAGGTTCCATTTCATCATGGTGTAGTAAGTGTCACCGGGTTTACCCTCATTCGCTAACGAATCGGTAAAGATCGTGCTGGCAACCGGTAAGCCCGTCTCCTGAGCCACCTTATTCATCGACTTTGGTGAAACCGAGGATTCAACGAACAAACTTTTAACCTTTGACTGGTTGACCTTCTTCAAAACTGCCCGCATCTGTGCTGGCGTCCCCTGTGCCTCCGTGTTCAATTCCCAGATATAAGCTGCTGGAATATCATAAGCCGCGGAAAAGTACTTGAAGGCCCCCTCAGAAGTCACTAGCAGACGCTGTTCGGCTGGAATCTGACTAAATTTACTCTGGGCCTGCGTATGCAATTTCGTTAACTGCGCCACGTAACGGTCCGTATTCTTTTGGTACGCCGCCGCGTGTTGCGGGTCCTTCGCCTGCAAAGTCTGATTGATGTTTTCCACGTATTTGATCCCGTTGGCTAAATCCAACCACGCGTGCGGATCGGGTTCATTGACGTTGGTCGTTAAATATTTGACCTTAACGCCCTTGCTGACGGCAAAGACATCCCGATTAAATTCTTTTTTTGAGGACTGAACTAACTTTTTAAACCAGCCGTTGCCCCCCGTTTCTAAATTAAGCCCATTATAGAAGACCACGTCGGCTTCAGCGGTCGCCGCAATGTCAGTCGGCCGGGGTTCGTATTCATGCGGGTCAGTCCCCTGCTGAACAATACTGTAGTTTGCGACGTATTTGCCGCCGACGTTTTGGACCATATCATCAATAATAGAGTTCGTGCTGACGACCCGGAGCTTTTCACTAGTCGTCGTCTCAGCTTCAACGTTTTGACGCTGGTTCAAGAAGACGGCCATCCCGGTAATCATTGCGACCACGCTCACGAGTGCGATTAAATTCTTTTTCATGCGGTTACCCGGCGCCGGAACTGCGCCTTTCCCTTAAATAGCGTTGGTAACAAGGCTTGTTTGGGTGAAATCACAAAGGAAATCCCAAATAGTACGGCGGCCACTAAAACGATTGCCGGACCCGACGCCCAGTTAAAGGTATAACTGAAGTACAAGCCAACAATTGACGCCACCGCCCCGATTGTCGCGGCCAGTCCTAACATGACGCCCAAGCGGTCCGTCCAAAGAAAGGCGGTCGCGGCTGGCGTAATTAGCATTGCCACCACGAGAATAATCCCAACCGTTTGTAAGGCTGAAACGGTGACTAGCGTTAGCACTAACATTAATGCGTAGTGCAGAATTTGAACCCGAAAGCCGTACGTCTGGGCGAAGGTCGGGTCAAACGACGTAATCAACAGTTCTTTGTAGAAGAAAACAACGAACAGGATCACTAACCCTAATACGACCGTTGTCGTCATCATATCGGTATCGCTGACGGCTAAAATATTACCGAACAAGATATGGTGCAGGTTAGTCGAGCTTTCCGCCAGTGAAATCAGGATAAAGCCTAACGCGTAAAAGGCACTAAACACGATCCCAATCGACGTATCGGTCTTGATTTTACTTTTGCTAGCTACTAATCCAATCAGCCCCGCAGCTAAGATGCCGAAGACTGACGCCCCAATCATCACGTTGATGCCTAACATGTAGGCGACGGCGACACCCGGTAAGACGGCGTGTGAGATGGCATCCCCCATCATCGACATCCCGCGTAAGATAATAAAGCTTCCAATCATACCGGACATCACGCCAACCATGATGGCGGTAATGAGGGCACTCTGCAAGAAATCGTACTTCCCTAAAGCACTAATAAAAGTCATTACTGATTGCATTATTGCGCACCTCCCTTAGCAAATAACACTGCCGAGAGATCGGCACTAAACGTTCGTTCAATATTGGCGGGCGTATAGACGTCGTCCACCGGCCCGTAATCAACGATTCCGTGATTTAAAATCACTAAGTCGTCAAAGTAGTGTGAGACTTTATTCAAATCGTGATGGACCACAATAATGGTTTTACCTTCATCACGCCACTGGTGCAAAATCGCCATGATGGCCGTTTCACTTTGTAAATCAATTCCAACAAAGGGTTCATCCAAAATAATGAGTTGGGCATCTTGTAAAATGGCCCGGGCCACGAAGACCCGTTGCAACTGGCCGCCCGAAAGCTGGCCAATTTGACGGTTAGCAAATTCCACCAAGTCAACTTGTTCCAGCGCTTCCAAGCACCGCTGGCGGTCAGCTTTGCTCGGTTGGCGAAACAGGCCGAGCTTGCCGTAGGTCCCAGTCAAAACGACGTCAAAAACGCTAATTGGAAAGGTCAGATCTAAATCTTTTCGCTGCTCCACGTAAGCAATTTGTTTTTGAAATTGTTTCAACGCATGACCATTAAAGCTGACCGTTCCAGTTTGTGACTTGATCAAGCCAAGCATGGCTTTGATCAGTGTTGATTTTCCCGCACCGTTGGGGCCAATGATTCCAGTAATCTTGCCGGCGTTAAAGTTAACGGCTACATCAGCGAAGACTGGTGTGTCACTGTATGCCACGGTGAGGTTTTGTACTTTTAGCATAAAAGTTTCCTCCGTTCATCGCGGTTGTCGGTAATCTTGTATCTTGACTCATCATAACGGATTATTACCTTTTATGCAAATAATTGTTAGGCGACGTTAACTTTATAATATTTTTATATGAATTTTTTACTTATCAAAAAAGACCGTACCCAGCCGGCACGATCTTACTTAATCCAATCACTTTTTAGCGCGCATCAAAGCTAGCACGCCAATCCATGGTAACGCTAAGATTGATAGCCCCCACCGCTTTAACCCTACGGAGAGCCAACCAAAACCGTCGACCTCATGGGAAACTTCACCTAAGGAACTCGGCGCCGTTACCGGTTCACGGGGCGCACGTTTATCCGGGTCCGTCAACTGTTTGACATACGGCGGTTCATAAGTACTCATACTCCGAACCAGACCTAACGTGGGTTGCATCCGTAGTAAAACTGGGTACGCCACCCAGTAACTCACCGATAGGTACAAAACGAGGACCCACCAAGCGGTTGCGTGTAGCGGGCTCACTAAGTACAAACTGAGTATGTATCCCGGCAACCCTAATAAATAATCCGTTAACCATCTTTTCACATTGATCCCTCCACTCACTGATAACATCAGTATCCTTCCTTATTCTACACCAGTCACCGTTAACCCGGCTGGACTAAAAAACGTCCCACAGAAATTTGACTATTCTGGGGGACGTTACCCGTTGTTAACGAAACTTTATTTGATTATTTATGTGAGAGCAACAACACTTCATAGATTGCTTCACCGTGCTGCGTGCCACCAAAACCAATCTGTGTGTGGTTCTTGCTGAGTAAGTACGGCTTCGCCCCATAATTGATATTTAGATTGGTCCGCCCCATAAAGGCGTCGATCATGCCATGGCCCCATTGTTCGCCATTTTCATAGTGAACGATGGGATTGTTCTTAGGCGCAACGTAAGCGTCGGTCACCCAACCAGCGTGCGTGACACCCTTAACGTTTAATTTGAACTTTTTCCCTTTTTTAAGCATCTGGTCACTATTCTTTTGTGCAACCTTGTCCAACTTAGCCGTTTCTTTCAGCGGTTTGAGGCCGTTAGCACGCCGATCCTTGTTAACCGCGGCCAGTGCGCTCTTCCGATAAGCTTTGACACTGTACTTACCGTAGCCCCACTGGTTCCAAACGTAGCTCGAAGCCACGTAACCCTTGACCTTGCCATTTTTGGACTTGATGTATTTTAAGGTGACCGTCTTACCGTTAGACTTGCGTACTTGAACCTTTTTGGTCGCGTAAAACTTAGTATACAAGTACTTCGTCATATGGTAATTCTTATGGGTTAACTTAGCACTAGAATACATCCATCCGCCCCGAACATGGACCTTGTGCTTCGACTTATACTTAGTCGTTTTAACGACCTTAGCAGCCTTAGTTTTCGCTAAAGCAGTGGTCGAACCAGTTGGTAACGTCGCCGCGCCCATGGTTGCAATACTCAAAACCGTAATCGTCGACACAATTAGCTTACTTGCTTTCATATTGATTCCTCCAATTGAAGTTGGCGACTTAGGCGGTCGTCAGCTAAGTAATCGTTAAAGCGTTTGCAAAAATGTGCCGTTAAATCAGTCCCCTGAAGCCCATCTATCCAAACCACTTAACGAGGCTAATCTTATCAAACGATAAGAGGATTATCAATAAGAATATAATTTTATTTATTTTTTCGGTTTCAGCAGTTTTTCTTCAAACTCACTGTAACTTGACGCCCGTCTGATGCGCTAACGTCTCAATCAGTTGCTTCCGTTGGTTAGGATCATCAACCCGCTCATCATATTTTGCTAATTGACGGTGATAATAATAATGACCCGACGTCAACGCGGCCTGATCTTGACCACTTGCTAACCAAACTTGGCTCTGGTAACCATCCGCTAAACTATCATCAGCACCCGCCCCACCCATTCGCGTTGGGACCCAACCAGGATCAACCGAGTTAACGATAACCTCCGGATGCTTCTGGGCAACTGCCTTGGCTAACATTAAAATTGCCAGCTTGGAAGCAGAATAGGTCAGCTTTTTTAGTGTCAGCAAGTCAATCGTCGCACCAATGTGCATCCCTGAGGACACATAAATCAACCTTTTGGGCAAAGTAATCAGATTCGTTAACAGGTACGGCGCAACTAAATTAACTGCTAAGGTCTGCGCATAATCATTGGTATAAACCCCCGCATTATGAATAATCACGTCAAAAGGACCTAGTTGATTGACTTGCTTAGCCATCATTTTGACCGCATCAACATCTGCCAAGTCACCAATCACCACGTGCGATGCTTGCGGATTAAATTCCAATGCCGCCTGCGCTCGCTGCGCATTACGTGCGTGTAAAACCACTTCATGACCTTGCGCTAACAAGCGCTTAGCCGTTAACGCCCCGAGTCCGGTGGAAGAACCAGTAATAAATATTTTCATTTAAAAACCTCCAATGGATCGATTTGATTGCCTAACAAGCCAGGTAACAGTCTGTTAGTTACGCATCTGTCTGACTAATTGCCAACAAAAAAAGCATCCGCCCAAAGGACGAACACTCTTTTTTGGATTCAGAAAATGTTGATAATGCAACGCTTTTTCTAAAAATATTAACGCTTTGAGAATTGTGAAGCTTTACGGGCTTTCTTCAAACCTGGCTTCTTACGTTCCTTCATACGAGCATCACGAGTTAAGAGACCCGCGCGCTTCAAAGGAGTACGGAAATCAGGATCAACTTCGAGCAAAGCACGAGCAATCCCATGACGGGTTGCGCCGGCTTGACCATGGAAGCCACCACCATTAACGTTTACTAAAACATCATATTGATCTGACGTTTCAGTAACTTCGAATGGTTGTAACAATTCCTTACGAATATCTGCAAATGGAATGTAGTCATCAACTGACTTGTCATTCATAACAATTTTACCAGTACCTGGTACTAAACGTACGCGGGCAACTGAATCTTTACGACGGCCTGTGCCGCGATATTGTACTTGAGCCAATGTAGTTTCCTCCTTAGATTAAGTTAGTAATGTCCAAAACTTCAGGTTTTTGTGCTTGTTGCGTATGTTCTGCACCAGCATAAACATGCAACTTCAAGCCCATTTTATGACCCAAAGAGTTGTGAGGAAGCATACCCTTAACTGAAGTTTCAATTAATTTAGTAGGTTCCTTAGCCAAGAAGTCACCGGCAGTCCGTTCCTTTAAACCACCAGCATAAGCAGTATGATGATAATAAATCTTCGTTTCTGCTTTCTTCCCAGTCAAAGCGACCTTGCTTGCATTAATAATAATCACGTTGTCACCAGTATCTACATTAGGTGTAAATACAGGCTTGTTCTTACCACGTAAAATTGATGCAACGACAGTTGAAAGACGACCCATTGGGACATCTGTAGCATCAACTACATACCATTTACGATCAATTTCACCTGGTTTAGCCATATATGTTGTACGCACGTTGTGTTCCTCCATTTTCTGTGTTTGTTTGACACTCAATAAGATTTCCGGGGCTTATCGTGGGGCAAACAATACCAACAATCAGTTTACCTAACTTAGCCTCAGAAGTCAATCCTTTATTAGTTGACAAATTCGGTTTTTAAAGACCTAGCGCTACTAATGACACGCCAGATACAAGGCTATTAGTCTACCACTTTCAAGACTACTTGTCTCCCAATGACGGCTTAATTTTTACTTTTCTTGTTCAAGATCCCGTTCTAACTCGGTTTGGTCGTAATAGACCCGCTTCATGTATAACCCGGAAGCCGGCGCTGTCCCGCGAGCTTGTTCACGGTCCTTTGCAGCGAGTAACCCTGGAATACAATCAACGGCGCGCCGGCCCTGACCGATTTCCATCAGTAAGGCCACCATGATGCGCACCTGGTTATATAAAAAGCCGCTGCCACAAAATTCAAATTGAATTTCACTTTCATCCGGCAACGCCCACGCCTTAGCGGAATAGATTTCACGAACGTGGTCATGCGCTTGTGAGCCCGACGCCACGAAGGTCGAGAAGTCATGTTTGCCAACCAGGTCAGGAATCGCCTGCTGAATCCGCGCAATGTCCGCTTGGAACTTAAAGTGTCCAGTGTAGTGCCGTTTGAACGGATCAACAAACTCATTTTGATACGCCCGGTACCAGTACCGCTTGCCAACCGTATCATAGCGGGCGTGAAAATCACCCGGGACGATCTCCACGGATTTAATCAAAGTATCCATTGGTAACAGACTATTTAATCCGCGCCGAACACCCTCCGCACGAATCTCATACGGTAAATCAAAGTGAATCGTCTGGCCAAAGGCGTGTACTCCGGCGTCGGTCCGACCAGCACCGTAAACGATGATTGGTTCAACGGGATCCTTAGCCATTTTATTTACGGCCTTACTAAAGACTTGCTCCACGGTCCGCTGATTAGGTTGACGCTGAAAGCCCGCAAAGTTAGTCCCATCATAGGCCAAAACTACTTTATATCTGGTTGTCAAATTGTCCTCCATGATTCAAAAAGTTGGTGCGCCGAACTGGCCGTACCAACTTTAACCTTATGCTCTTAGAAAAATCAGTGCCACCGTCAAAACGGCAAAAATCACGGTCGCCCACGAATCACGGGCGTGCCACTTCAGAATACGGAACTTACTACGGCCTTCACCGCCCTGATAGCCCCGCGCTTCCATGGCAGTTGCCAAGTCCTCAGCACGATTAAACGAACTGACGAACAGTGGGATGAGCAACGGGACCACAGCACGCATTTGTTGGAAGATGTTCCCTTCCCCAAAATCAACGCCCCGCGCACGCTGCGCATTCATGATCTTTTCCGTTTCATCCATCAATGTCGGGACAAACCGCAGTGCAATCGATAACATCAGCGCCACTTCGTAGACCGGAAAATGAACGGCTTTTAGTGGCATTAAGATGTATTCAATGGCGTCGGAAAGTTCCAATGGTGGCGTTGTTAGCGTCAACAGTGTCGACATAAAGATGATTAGCACGAACCGACAAAAGATGTAGGCCCCGTTAATCAGCCCTAACTGACTAATGGTGATAATACCCCAGTGCCAGTAAACCGGTCCCCCGCTCGCGCTAAAGAGCACTTGCAGGACTACCGTAAACAGAATCAGCCAAATCAGCGGTTTAACCCCGTTGATGAAAAACGACCACTTCACGCCTGACATGGTAATCGCCAAAAAAGTAAACGCAAATAATAGCAAGTACGTCATCCAGTTATTGGCAATAAAGATAATCCCAATAAAGTAAAAACTCAGTAATAGTTTGGCGCGGGGATCCATGTGATGAATCACTGAATCACCCGGAATGTAGCGCCCAAAAATCAACTTATTCATCATGGGTCGTTGCACCCCCAAACGCCGTTGTCGGTAGCTGGGCAATTAAGTCTTCAGCCAATTCATCTTCCGTTAACGGCATGCGGTCAAACTGCCAACCGCGCGCGATTAACTGTTGGGCAAACGCCGTTGTCTTTGGTAATCCAAGTTGGTGTTCAACTAGCCACTGCGGTTCTTTAAAAATCTCGCGTGGGGTGCCCGTCTTAACGATTCGGCCCCCGTCCATCACGATGACATTGTCGGCATAGTTCGCAACGTCGTCCATTTGGTGGGTGACAAGAACGACCGTTAAGTCCTGTTCATGCCGTAACCGCGCAAACATTTCCATCATGTCTAAGCGGCCCTGCGGATCAAGCCCGGCAGTCGGTTCATCGAGAACCAGCACCTGGGGCTTCATCGCAAGTACCCCGGCAATTGCGACCCGCCGCATTTGGCCCCCGGAGAGGTCAAATGGCGACCGTTTAAGTAAGTCCTGATTCAAGCCGACCAAGTCCAACATCTCGGCCGCCGTCTTCAACGCGTCAGCTTCACTGACGCCGAAGTTTTGCGGACCAAACGCGATGTCTTTTTCAACCGTTTCCTCAAACAACTGACTTTCTGGAAATTGAAACACAATGCCGACGTGTTGGCGCAGCTTTTTTAAGTCCTTATTGTTGGTTGACGGTGTAATGACCCGTTCCCCAATCGTGACGGTCCCGCTAGTTGGTTTTAACAGCGCGTTTAAGTGCTGCAACAGGGTGGACTTGCCACTCCCGGTGTGCCCAATTAGCGCCGTGTACGACCCGTCCGGAATCGTGACATTGATGTCAGTTAACGCCTTCGTCTCAAAGGGAGTGCCCGGTTGGTAGGTAAAATCTACTTGTTTGAACGTAATTGCCATAACCAGTCAGCCATCCCTTTCTCCGTTAAATAAGTTGCTGGCACCTGAACATGGCGTCGCTTCAACGCTGCTTTTAAGCGTTCAGCGTACGGCATGTCCAGGCCCATCTTAATGAGGGCTTCCCCATGACGAAAGATTTCCGCCGGAGTCCCCTCTTCTTTTACTTCACCATCATTAACGACTAGGATACGGTTGGCACTCGCAGCTTCGTCAATATCATGGGTAATCGATAATACCGTTAAGTCCGACGTGGCCTTCATCTGCCGAATCGTCGCCAACACTTCTTCGCGTCCGCGGGGATCCAACATTGAAGTCGCTTCGTCTAAAATCAAAATCTGAGGACGAGCCGCAATCATCCCTGCTAACGCGACCCGTTGCTTTTGTCCACCTGACAAGCGGGCGGGCTCACGGGTGGCAAAATCCTGCATGTTGACCAGTTTGAGCGCGGCTGGAACGCGGCGAAGCATCTCATCGCGCGCAACGCCTTGATTTTCCAAACCAAACGCCACGTCATCAGCCACGGTTGCACCAACGAACTGGTTATCTGGATTTTGGAAAACCATGCCTATTTTTTTGCGAATCTCCCAAACGGTCTTTTCTGACAGGACGTCACCATCCACCGTAATTCTTCCTGAAGCTGGCGCTAGCAGCCCGTTAAGGTTTTTAGCTAACGTCGACTTTCCGGAACCGTTGTGGCCGACAATGGCGACCCATTCACCAGCATCGACTGAAAATGAAACGTCGCGTAACGTTAGCTGATCTTTGGCCTGTTGTGGGTAGCGGTAATTTAAATGTTCAACGTCAATAATCGGCCTCACCATGGTCCCTCATTTCCATAAATTGCTGGTTCTTATCATAACATACCTAACTATTTCAAATCACTAGCAGATCCGTATTTATACCCGTTATCACCAAACAACGAGAACTTCTTCTTTAAGTTATTTGAAACGTAGACTTTTTTATCCTTCGTAATAAAGATGGCACCGATACCTTTATCGGCTTTGCCATTGATATACTTCATCCCATCTTTAAGTCCCTTATCAAAGGTGGCCGTCGATAACCCGTCACCATCCGTGGACTTCTTCGAAATAATCGAAACACCCATCAAATTATTCTGGTATGGGGCCCCGGTCTTAGGATCCATCAAATGACTGTAAACCTTACCGTGTTTCTTTAAGTAACGTTCATAGATTCCAGACGTCACCACGGACATGTTCTTAACAGGGACTGACCCAATTGCGGTCCCCCGTGAAGCCTTAGGATCTTGAATGCCGACGGTCCAGTTCCCGGTCTTCGTCCCCTTAGGACTGTCACCGAGAACGTAGATGTTCCCACCCAAGTCAATAATGGCGGTTGAAACGCCGTGATTCAAGAAATACGTCTTCACTTGGTCAGCCATGTAACCCTTGGCGATTCCGCCTAAGTCAAGTTGCATCCCTTTTTGTTCCAAGTACACGGTCCGCTTTTGGTCGTTTAGCTTGACCTTCTTGTAGTCGACTAGCTTAACGTTAGTATCGATTTCCTTTTGCGTTGGGACCTTAGCATCGGAGAAACCAATGTGCCACAATTGCGTGATGGGTCCAATGGCCATGTCGAATGATTCATCGGAGTTCTTACTATAGTAGTAGGCTGCTTTGAGCATCGGATAGAGATTCTTGCTAACCTTGACCGGATTCTTCCCAGCAGCAGCGTTGATCTTATCGATTTCAGAGCCCTTTTGGTTGACCGTGACTGCCCGGGCCTCTTTTTTCAATAAACTAAAGGCCCCATCAATTACTTTGGACTTACCCTTGTTATAAACCCGCAAGGTCACCACGGTCCCCATCATAAACTGGGTATCTTCGGATGGTGTCTGAACCACCTTAGTGGGTTTCGGTCGACTACTGCTAGCCGCACTTTTGTTCGAATTTGCACCACAAGCGGTCAAAGGAATTACCATGGCCACTATTAAACCTAACTGAACTAATTTTCTCAGCTTCATGTCGTTAACTTCCCCTATATATAATTTCAATCGTAATTATACCAAAATTTTTATGAACCGGTGGTGTTGAATTTAAAACCCTTTCAGAAACATTGTGTAAACTAATACATGATTGTTGATGCCACGATTTGACCTAACAACTGGTCAAAGACAGCTTTTAACAAAAAAAGCCCTCAGCTTTCGCCTCAGGCTCCTTACTAAAACGTACTTAATTGTTATTCAGCGAAGATCAAGTTATCGACAGTAATCTTCTTAGTGTTCCCATTTTGAGCGGCGTTTTGTAGTTGTTCAGCATACAAAACGAAGGTGTTTGATGATTCAGTAGCACCAGTAACAACGTCAACCTTAGTTGGGTCACTGCTCTTAACTAATGACTTGTTCAAAGCTGGTTGGTAAGTCTTTGGATCAGTCTTAGCAATCTTCTTCATTTGCTTGTTGTATGCAGCATCATTAGTCTTGGACTTACCATTCTTGTTAACTTGGTTGTAGTCTGACTTAGTGATCTTACCATTCTTAACGGTGATGCCAAACGTTACTTTATAACCGTGTGAGTAGTTCTTTTCAGCTAAGTTATAAGTTCCGTCTTTCATCTTCTTACCGTTGTTGATCTTGATGGTAGCAGTATCACCAGCTTGTGCGGCTTGAACTAATTGTTGCGTGTAGTTTTGGAAAGTCTTGGAAGATTCCGTTGCACCCGTAACAACATCGATTGAGCCAACGTTACCGGTTGCGGCTGCGCCAGTCAATGACTTGTTCAACTTAGGAATGTAAGCCTTAGGGTTCGTACCTGAACCCTTCTTCATTTGTTTGTTGTACGAAGTATCGTCAACTTTGGACTTACCCTTCTTATTCACTTGATCATAACTGGACTTAGTGATTTTGCCCTTACTGTTGACGGTGATGCTCATCGTAGTACGGTAGCCATAAGAATAGTTTTGTTCTTCGAGTTTGTAAGTACCCGCTTTCATTTTACCGCCAGCGGTTAACTTAGCAACCTTAGTTGTCTTGGCAGAGCTTGAAGAAGCACTCTTCTTAGACGATGATGATGAACTAGAACTTGATGAACTACTCCCACAACCTGCTAAGACTAAAGCTGAAATTGCGACAACTGATGCAACTGCAGAAACTGATTTAAACTTCATAATATCCCACTCCTAACCTTTTTGTATGAAAATTCACATTAATCTTAACGTTTAAAAATCAATTAGTCAATCCTATTTTATAAATATAATCGTATTTTAACGCAACCGTAGCGGTAATGGCAGCGTTTTACTGATTTTCAATTTAACCATTTCTTGGCGCACTTAAACAATGTGATTTATTATGCATTCTTACCGTCAACCCATAGACAACCGCTTACATTATCGTTATAATTATTAGTGGAATTATTATTTTCTATTATTATTCAAGGGAGTTGTTACGCAATGGCAAAGAAAAACATTGTCGTTGTCGGTGCGGGGTTTGCCGGCGTCTACGCAACCAAAAAACTGTCTAAGCATTTCAAAAAAAATGCAGACGTTGAGATTACGTTGATTGATCGACATTCATACTTCACGTACATGACCGAACTACATGAAGTAGCCACTGAACGGGTGGAGCCTGGGCATATCCAATACGATTTGCAACGGCTGTTCGCACGACGGAAGAATGTTCGCCTTGTTACTGATACAGTAACGGGTGTCGATAAAGAGAAACAGGTTGTTACCACTAAGAACGGCAGTTATCAATACGATCAATTGCTCATTAGTTTAGGTGGGGAATCCAATGACTTTGGCACCCCTGGTGTTAAAGAACACGGATTCGAATTATGGTCATTTGAACAAGCGATGGCCTTACGGGCACACTTGGCGGCGATTATCCGTCGCGGTGCTGCCGAATTAGATCCAGCTAAGCGTAAAGCAATGCTGACATTTACGGTCTGTGGTTCTGGTTTCACCGGTTCCGAACTAATTGGTGAATTGATTGAATACCGCGGCGTTTTAGCTAAAGAAAACAAGCTAGACCCTAGCGAAATCACCCTTCAATTAGTTGAAGCGGCACCTACCATTATCAACATGCTCAACCGGACGCAAGCCGGTAAAGCTGAAGCATACATGACTAAACATGGCGTTGATATTATGACCAACTCCATGATTACCGAAGTTGCTGCTGATCACGTTAACTTAAAGGGCAAGGATCCAATTCCTACCTATACGTTAATCTGGACCGCCGGTGTGCGGGCCAACAGTGTTGTCAAGAACTTTGGTATTGAAACGAACCCTCGCGGTGGCCGTTTGCTTGCTAACGAATTCATGCAAGCTAAGGACACCAAGAACGTCTTCTTGGCTGGGGACTCAACGAGTTATCAAGAACCTGACCAACCACGTCCCGTCCCACAAATCGTCCAAGGTGCCGAAGAAACGGCTGCCAAAGCGGTTGAAGGGATTATCAAAAACGTCGACGGTACTAGCAAAGAAATCAAGCCATTCAAGGGTGCTTATCAAGCTTCCGTTGATTCAATTGGTTCCAAGTACGCCGTTGCACAAGTGATGGACAACTGGAACGTTTCTGGTTTCATCGCCGTTCTTTTGAAACACGCCATCAACTGGTTGTACTACTGCCAGATTTTCTCCGGCTATTACCTCTTCCAGTACTTCATGAACGAATTCTTCCGGACCCGCAATGGTCGGAACCTCGGACGTGGCTGGATTTCACGTGCTGGTAACGTTTTGTGGAGTGTGCCACTTCGGTTCTTCTATGGCGCAATGTGGCTGTGGGATTGCTGGACGAAGGTTCAGGGTTCTGAATCATGGTTCACTGATAAACTCCGCTTACCATTTAGCTGGTTACAAGCTGCCGCTACTAGTGGTGCCAGTCAAGCAACTAAGGCCGCTGCAACTAGTGGCGCTTCCGAAGCTGCATCATCGACTGCTAAAGCTGCCAAGGGTGTCTTCAGTTTATCTTACATGTACGGTAAGGAACCATTGATGGTCTTTGACAAGATGCCACACTGGTTCGAATCCGTTACAAAGGTCTTCGTACCAAACATGGGTATGGCACTTTTCTTCCAGAAATTCATGACCTGTGTTGAAATCGTTATTGCACTTTGCATTTTCTTCGGCCTCTTTAGCTGGTTAGCTAACGCCATCACAATTGGTTTAGTCGTTGTCTTCTGCTTGTCAGGGATGTTCTACTGGGTCAACATTTGGATGGTCTTCGTCGCCCTTGCCTTAATGAACGGTTCCGGCCGGACATTTGGTTTGGACTACTGGGTTGTTCCGTGGATGCAAAAACATCTTGGGCACTGGTGGTACGGCAACGTTCGTTCACATTACGATGCTGTCAAAACCCGCTAGATGCGTTATAATTAATTGAATAGTTTCCCGATGGTTCAAGGGTTGCTTTTTCCCCTTGAACCATTTTTTATGCAACGAAAAAAGGAGGGCTGGCGATGAAGAAATTACGGGCGACCGCACGAGTGCTAAGGCGTTACGGCGGCATGATCCGACCTTTTGACATTGTTATTATTGTTGCCTTAATTATTTTATCGTTTACCCCAATAGTAGTTTTTTCATATCAGCAAAAACAACAAGCCCAACGTGCTGAGCAAATTGCCAAACGGCAGTCCAAGAAAAGTCGGACGGATTATACCGCGGTCGTTTCCCATAACGGGACCGTTTTAAAGCGGGTCAATTTGACGACCTTGACCAAAACGAAGCACTACACCTATCGCGCTAAGGACGGCCACTACAATACCATCACGTTTGAGCCTAAACGCGTCGCCATCACCAAGGCCAATTGCAGTGATCAAGTCTGCGTTCGACGCGGCTGGATTCATAAACCAGGACAAACGATCGTCTGTTTACCACATAAAGTCCTGGTTGAAGTCAAGTCAGGGTCCGGGCACGTTAAGTCCGGCGGTAATGGGCTAGTTACGGAGTAAAAACTATTGAATAATTCATTTGGACAATCAAATAAGACCCATCGAAATATTTACATTGCCCTCCTAGTTGCTCAAGGGGTGATCATTGGGATTTTAGAGCGGATGATTCCCTTCCCGTTCGCCTTCGCACCGGGAGCCAAATTGGGGTTAGCTAATCTAATCACAATCGTTGCCATCTTCACATTGTCCTTTCGCGACGTGATTACGCTAACCTGGTTACGGTTGATTCTGACCGCATTACTGGGTGGGACAATGTCAACGTTCCTGTACAGCTTTGGAGGGGCGTTCCTGAGCCTGTTTTCAATGCTCCTAGTTAAGTTACTAGGGCCAAAACGGGTCAGTATCATTGGAATTTCTGCAACTGGGGGCGTGATGCACAACGTTGGGCAACTATTAGTGGCGAGTCTGATTGCCCAGACGTGGACGGTCATGTTATACCTCCCGGCCATGTCAATCATCGGACTCGCGGCCGGCATTGCCTTAGGGATTGCCGCGAACTACCTATTTACACACGTGACAATTCTAAGCTACTTGCGGTTTAAGCGGACAAGGCACCCAAGTAAAACAAAGGAGTAACATTTTATGCAATCGGCAACGCAATTACACCCAATTTGGCGTGATTACCCGGCCATGCAGCCGGAATTAACCAAGGTCATGCAGCTTATGACCGATAACATTAACATTAAAGATAGCGCCATTTCCGACGCAATTATTGATATGATTCACAGTGGCGGTAAATTATTACGGCCCGCGTACTGCTTACTATTCTCATCGTTTAAGGATACGGACCGCGACCGGATGATCGCCCTCGCAGCCTCCTTAGAGACGCTGCACACGGCAACTTTGATCCACGACGATATCTTAGACGACTCCGAGCTACGCCGGCACCGAGCTACGATTCAGCAGCGTTTTGGTAAGGACGTCGCAGTCTACGCTGGTGACTACCTATTTGTCGTCGTTTTCAAAATTCTGGCTAAGTACTCAAGCAGTTTCAAAAGTATTCAGGTCAATTCCGAAAACATGGAAAAGATTTTGGTTGGTGAAGTTCAGCAAAAAGATCGCCACTACCACATCGACATCACCATGGATCAATATAAGGAACAAATTCAAGGTAAGACGGCTGAACTCTTTGCACTCAGTTGTTTCTTAGGTGCCTTCGAATCCGGTCAAAGTACCCTCTTCGCACAGCGGGCCCGTAAAACTGGCATGGCGATTGGAATGGCTTTCCAAATTTTAGATGACATTCTCGATTACCAAGAAGACAGTCAAGAGATCGGTAAACCAATCTTAGAAGACGTCGCTGAAGGGGTTTACACGTCCCCACTGATTTTCGCCTTACAGACGGACGCGCGGAACGATATCCTGCCATTGATGCGGCTTCAGGGCGCCATTACAGACGCACAGCGCCGTGAACTACAGCAGCTGGTCATTGATGCTGGCGGCGTAGCCAAAGCCCAAGAGCTCGCTGAAAAGTATACTCAGGACGCCTTGCACCTTTTGAACAAGCTTCCTAACAAGCCTGCAAAGGAAAACCTGATTCAATTAACCACGCAATTATTAACTCGGCATAACTAGCCGAATCATTTCACTATCTGAGCTGACCGCTATTTTGGGTCAGCTTTTTTATGACACAACAAAATTATCCGCTCCGTCGGGTAGCCCTGGTGTGCTATGGGGGATGGTCCCAGCCAAAGTGCGGTCTGCTCCCTCAATTCAAAGCCGATAACCCACGTCTTTGAATCGCCCCGCAAGATTGGCAGATAAAACACCTGCCAATCTTGCCGACACAGCACACCAGGGCTACCCAACTGCGCTCAGACTTACTATTCTGATTACTACTAGATAACCGAACTAGCTGACAAGTCACTAATATGTATTAACCTAAATACTGATGCAACAGTATTCAATTCCTAAATTTAATTTTCAACCTTTAAAATGTTGACTAACTCCCCGTCATATTTAAATTGTTATATATTGTTAGGCCACGTTTTAGGCGGGAATGATTGGCAATGGAATCGTCGTGGCAGTACGGTTAAATTGGTGGGCTTGCAATTTAACTGTACGGAACATCATTGGGACTTGCGTGCTTCTTATGCAAGTCCCAATGATGAGGTTAGTGACCGCTTTTCAGGCACTAACCGGTTCCCATGACGATGGAATTGCCAATCATTCCAGCCGAATATAATATCTATTTTTATACAAAAAAACCGTTAACCCAACATAGAGTTGGACTAACGGTTTAGGTTGGCTAGCGCCAAAAAAAATCACTTAAGATTGCGATACGCCATCTATGTTAACCATAAATAACTTCCGAACTAGACTTGGAAACTCAAAGAGTAACCATCATCATAGCGTCCGTCAATCATCAATCCCAGTGATCCGTAAAACATTAACTAGTCAACAAGTTCCAAGACTACCATTTGTGCACCGTCTCCACGACGAGGCATAGTCTTGTAAATTCGTGTGTACCCACCATTGCGGTCAGTGTATTGAGGACCTAAGTCACTAAATAACTTTTGCAAAGCGGTTTGTACAGCCACGTTGTCGCCATCTTCTTTAACATCGGCAACGACGTCACGCATAAACGTAGCAGCTTGACGACGGGCGCTTAAATCACCCTTCTTTGCCAAAGTGATCATCTTGTCGGTAGTTGAACGAACTTCCTTAGCACGTGCTTCGGTAGTTTCGATCTTACCATTAACGATTAATGAAGTCGTTAAATCACGAAGTAAGGCACGACGTTGTGAACTTGTACGTTGTAATTTACGGTAACTCATGAACGGATATCCTCCCTTGTATTAGTCTTCTTTGCGTAATGATAACCCGAGATCAGCTAATTTTGCTTTAACTTCTTCGAGTGACTTGCGTCCAAGGTTGCGAACCTTCATCATATCAGCTTCAGTTTTGTTAGTTAATTCTTGGACCGTGTTGATACCAGCACGTTTCAAGCAATTGTATGAACGAACGGAAAGGTCTAATTCTTCGATCGTCATTTCTAACATTTTTTCCTTATGCGTTTCTTCCTTCTCAACCATCACGTCAGTGTTTTTAGCTTCATCAGTGAGATTTACGAAGATTGAAAGGTGATCAGTCAGGATTTTGGCTGATAGACTAATGGCTTCACTTGGAGTGATTGAACCATTTGTCCAAACGTCTAAGGTTAACTTATCGAAATCATCACGTTGACCAACCCGCGTGTTTTCAACTTGGTAGTTGACACGTTCGATTGGAGAATACAATGAATCAACAGCTAAAACGCCAATTGGCATATCATCTTCACGATGTTTGTTATCCTCAGCGGAAACATAACCACGACCAGTATTAGCGGTCATACGCATATGGAAGTGTGCACCATCCGCTACAGTACAAATTGCCAAATCAGGGTTCAAGACTTCAACGTCCGCATCACCAATGATATCACCGGCAGTAACGTTCGCTGGACCCTTAACGTCGATTTCCAACGTCTTGGTTTCGTCTGAACTTAACTTAAGCGCGATCTTCTTCACATTCAAGATGATGGCCGTAACGTCTTCGGTTACGCCTTCCACCGTTGAAAATTCGTGGAGAACACCGTCAATTTGAATACTAGTAACAGCAGCGCCAGGTAAAGAAGAAAGAAGAATCCGACGAAGTGAATTCCCTAAAGTTGTACCATAACCACGTTCAAGTGGTTCTACAACAAACTTACCATAGTTGTCGTTTTCATCAATTTTATGAATGTTAGGTTTTTCAAATTCAATCATTCTTATCTTTTACCCCTTTCAAAACGCGTGGTGCTTAGTAGTTGTGCGCACAAAATGAAGTTTGCCCTCAAAATGAACGTCACAGATTAAACACGACGACGCTTTGGAGGACGAGAACCATTATGAGGAACTGGGGTAACATCGCGAATTGCACTAACTTCCAAACCAGTAGCTTGTAAAGCACGGATAGCAGCTTCACGACCTGAACCAGGTCCCTTAACAGCGACTTCAACAATCTTCATGCCATGTTCCATTGAGGCCTTAGCAGCAGCTTCTGCGGCCATTTGAGCAGCAAAAGGTGTTGACTTACGTGAGCCCTTGAAACCTAATGAACCAGCTGATGACCATGCAATAGCGTTCCCTTGCATATCAGTGATCATAACAAGTGTGTTATTAAACGTTGAATGGATGTGAGCCACACCGGATTCAATGTTCTTCTTTACCCGACGACGACGGGTTGTCTTTCTAGTTGCCATAAAATTCGAAAACCTCCCTTATAATTATTTTTTACGTCCAGCGATGCTAACCTTTTTACCCTTACGAGTACGGGCGTTGTTCTTCGTGTGTTGACCACGAACTGGTAAACCACGACGATGGCGCATCCCACGGTATGAACCGATTTCTTGCAATAACTTGATGTTTAAGCTGACTTCACGACGTAAGTCACCTTCAGTTTTGTAACCGTCAACGACGGCACGGATCTTATCTTCTTGATCAGGAGTTAAGTCACGTACACGAACGTCTTCTGAAACACCGGCTTCAGCAAGGATCTTCTGTGCAGAAGTGTTACCGATACCGTAGATATAAGTCAAACCAATGACAATACGCTTGTCACGTGGTAAGTCAATCCCTTCAATACGAGCCATTAATATTTCACCTCCGAATTATTTGAATTATTTACCTTGGCGTTGCTTATGCTTTGGGTTAGCAGAGCAAATAACCATTACGCGGCCTTTACGGCGAATAACTTTACAGTGTTCGCACATTGGCTTTACAGATGGTCTTACTTTCATGAATTTTACCTCCTATAAGGTACGAAGTGTCGGTCCTACTTGAAACGGTAGGTAATCCGGCCCTTAGTTAAATCATAAGGTGACATTTCGACCGTAACCTTGTCGCCAGGTAAGATCCGAATGTAATGCATCCGAATTTTACCCGAAACGTGTGCCAAGATTTCAGCGCCGTTTTCAAGTTCAACTTTAAACATTGCGTTAGGCAACGTTTCTTTAATAGTCCCTTGAATTTCGATGACGTCTTCCTTTGCCAAGTATGTGTCCCTCCCTTATTATATGGTTTCGTGCTGCCACGTATTTGGTTCGCTTTTCGAACCAGTCATTGCTAATCATAATATTAAAAAAGTATTAAATCAGTCAACGGCTAAACCTGAATAAGTTTATCACAACGGCATTTGAAAAGCAAACGTCGCCCTTTAGGAACCCAGTTATTAAAGGTTATCAAGAATGGTTTTAATATCCTTGTAAACATCATCAATGTCGCGGTCACCGTCAACATTGTGTAATAAGTTTTCTTTTCCGTAAAAATCGATTAATGGTGTGTTCAACTTAACGTTGACATCCAAACGATTTTTAACGGTTGCAGGCTTGTCATCTTCACGTTGATAGAAATCATGACCGCCACACACGTCGCAAGTACCTTCAACTTTAGGCTTGTTGTAGATCTTGTGGTAAGTTGTGCCACAAGTCCGACAAATGAAACGACCGGAAAGCCGTTCAACTAAAACTTCTGGTGCAACGTGAATATTAATCACGCCGTCCAAAGGTTTGTTGAGTTCTTCACCGATTTGCTTCAAGGCATGTGCTTGATCAATATTACGAGGATAACCGTCAAGCAAGAAACCATTTTTCGTATCCGCTTCAGCTAACCGGTCACGGACGATGCCATTTGTGACTTCGTCTGGAACCAAGTTACCAGCATCGATATACTTTTTGGCTTCAAGGCCCATCTTGGTTTCGTTCTTAATGGCAGCTCGGAAGATATCCCCCGTTGAAATATGCGGAATATCAAAATCTTCGAGGATCTTCTGAGCTTGAGTACCCTTACCGGCACCTGGTAGACCCATTAAAATCAGGTTCATTGTTCCCATGCTTTTTTCCTCCTAAAAGTACAAATGTGCTGAGTTTCCCCAACACATTCGCTTGATTAACGGATGAAACCGACATAGTCACGTTTCATCATTAATCCTTTAATTTGACGAATAGTTTCAAGGGCAACCCCGACAACGATAAGTAAACTAGTCCCACCTAAACCAATTGATTCATCTAAGCCCCAAATATCGGAAGCTAATAATGGAATCAAGGAAATTAACCCAAGGTAGAGGGAACCAACCGTACTTAACCGCATCAACAATTTTGAAACCCAGTCTTGAGTATCTTTACCTGGCCAAACACCAGGAATATAGCTGCCCTGCTTTTGCAAGTTCTTGGACAGTTTTTCAGGGTTAACCTGAACAAACGCGTAGAAGAACGTGAAGAGCACAATCAGTACAGTGTATAGGATTGCACCGACCGTAGACTGCATATTAAAGACATTACTCATGATCTGGTACCAAGTTTCGTCACCATGACTGGCTTGGAAACCTAGCAAAATCGTTTGAGGTGTTGCAATGAAGGAACTCGCGAAAATAACGGGAATAACCCCGGCAACGTTCACCTTCAGTGGTAGATAACTACTGTCAGGTGCACCAGCTGCACGACGAGTGTATTGAATTGGAACACGGTCATTAGCTTGTTCGACCCACGTTACAAACATAACGATAATCAAGACAATCAATAATAACCCTACTACAAACAACCCACTTTGCCACCATTGATCTTTGGCTACGTTAACGAATTGTTCTTGATAAATTTGGTAAATCGAAGTTGGGACGCGGGCAATGATCCCGGCGAAGATAATAATGGAAACCCCATTACCAATCCCACGGTCCGTAATCATATCCCCCATCCAAGTGGTTAACATTGCCCCACCAGTTAGGATAATCCCAATTGTGAGGTAAGTGCTAATACTTGGGTTGTTAACTAATTTAAGTTGACTTAGGGAGTTAAACCCAGCAGTAATCCCAATCGATTGAATGAACGCTAAGACGATGGTCAGCCAACGGGTCGCTTGATTAAGCTTCCGTCGCCCAACTTCACCTTGTTTGCCCCATTCAACAAACTTAGGAACGATATCCATTTGTAACAATTGAACAATGATTTGTGCAGTAATGTAAGGGGATACCCCCATAGCAAGGATGGAATAATTTGTTAAACCGCCACCACTGAATGTATTCAACATACTTATCAGCCCTGATGACGCAACCGATTGGAGCGCTTGCGCATTAACACCAGGAACTGTGATATAAGAGCCAAGACGAAATACAATCAAAACGCCCAATGTGAACAGAAGTTTATTCCGAATATCCTTAACTTTGAGAGCGTTCTTCATGGTAGTCAGCAAATTAGATCACCTCAGTTTTACCGCCAGCAGCTTCGATTGCCGCAACAGCGGTTGCGGAGAACTTGCTTGCCTTAACTGTTAACTTTTTGTTGAGTTTACCATTACCAAGAACTTTAACAGCAGAACTCTTTTTAACCAAGCCAGCTTCTTTTAATGATTCTGGTGTTACTTCGGCACCATCATCAAAACGGTTTAAGCTATCAAGGTTAACAACCGCATATTCTTTACGGTTGATGTTAGTAAATCCACGTTTAGGAATCCGACGGTACAATGGCATTTGGCCACCTTCGAAACCTACACGAACTTTACTACGCGCCTTTTGACCCTTTTGGCCACGTCCAGCAGTCTTACCTTGGCCACTTGATTCACCACGACCAATACGACGACGTGAAAAACGTGAGCCTTCACTTGGAGTTAATTCATGTAACTTCATTTAGTAGGCACCTCCTCTTTGAAAATTTTAATTACTTAACGATTTCAACATCGATCAAGTGAGCGATGTGAAAGATTTGTCCGCGAGTTGCTGCGTCATCAGGCTTGATAACTGAGCTGTTAACCCGGCCAAGTCCTAATTCCTTAACAATTTTACGTTGCTTAGGAAGACGATGAGCTGCGCTGCGAACTAAAGTGATCTTTAATTGAGCCATGTTGTTTGTCCTCCTATTATTCAGCTAAATGGTCAGCTGAAACGCCACGTAAAGCAGCAACTTGTTCAGCAGTCTTTAAGCTCTTCAAACCTTCAAACGTTGCACGAACAACGTTAACAGGCGTGTTTGAGCCAAGTCGTTTACTAGTAACATCATCCACACCGGCTAATTCCATGACGGCACGAACGGCGCCACCAGCGGCAACTCCGGAACCTTCAACGGCAGGCTTAAGCAAAATGCGGCCACCGCCGAATACACCAAGCGTTTGATGAGGAATGGTGGTACCAACCATTGGTACAGTGATCAAGTTCTTTTTAGCAGCTTCGGAAGCTTTCCGAATTGCTTCTGGAACTTCTTGAGCCTTACCAGTACCGAAACCAACGTGTCCTTTGTGGTCCCCAACGATTACTAACGCAGCAAAACGTAGGCGACGACCACCTTTAACAACTTTGGTAATCCGGTTGATGGCAACAACATTATCGTCAAGATCTAATTTTGATGGATCAATGAAAGTCATATGGTATTATTCCTCCTTTGTTAGAATTTAAGTCCGTTTTCACGAGCGGCTTCAGCCAAGGCTTGAACCCGACCGTGATATAAGTAACCGCCACGATCAAAGACTACGTCAGAGATCTTCTTTTCAGCAGCTCGTTTAGCAACAACTTCACCGACGGACGCTGCCTTTTCGGTCTTGTTGTTACCTTTAACTTCGCTATCTAAAGTTGAGGCACTTGCGAGCGTTACACCCTCTACATCATCAATAACTTGAGCGTAGATGTTTTTGTTTGAACGATAAACATTTAAGCGTGGGCGCTCAGCAGTACCAGAAATCTTACCGCGAACACGTGCGTGACGACGTTGACGTGTTTTGTTTTTATCTGGTTTTGAAATCACAATAGTCACCTCTATATATTAGTATGGACAGCTTTAAGCTGCATTATTTACCAGTTTTACCTTCTTTACGACGAACATATTCATCGACGTAACGAATCCCTTTACCTTTGTAAGGTTCAGGTGAACGAACGGCCCGAACTTCGGCAGCAAAGTCACCGACAGCTTGCTTACCAATACCAGAGATATTGATGTGCGTGTTGTCAGGAACTTCAACAGTTAAGTTTTCAGGCGTTTCAAATTCAACAGGATGTGAGTAACCAACGCTCAATACTAATTTCTTGCCTTGCAATTGGGCACGGTAACCAACACCGACCAATTGAAGGTTCTTAGTAAAGCCTTTAGTAACACCATCAACCATGTTGTTAACATTAGCACGGGTAGTACCGTGTAATGCCTTCATTTTGTAGTCATTAGTTGGGCGAGTGAATTTAACTTCATTACCCTCAATTGACATTGTAATCTTACTGTCGATGTTCCGCGTTAACGTTCCTTTAGGTCCCTTAACCGTAACGACTTCGCCAGCTTGTGATACTTCTACCCCAGCAGGTAGTTCAATTACTTTATAACCAATACGACTCACTTACTTGCACCTCCCGTCTTAATTATTTATTACCAAACGTAAGCTAAAACTTCGCCGCCAAGCTTCTTAGCGCGAGCTTCTTTATCAGTAACAACGCCTTCTGAAGTTGAGATGATAGCAATTCCTAAACCGTTTAAAACCTTAGGAACAGAATCAGCTTTGACGTATGAACGTAAACCTGGCTTTGAAATACGCTTCAAACCAGAGATAACCCGTTCGTTGTCTTTACCATACTTCAAGAAGACACGAATGATGCCCTGTTTGTCATCATCGATGTATTCAACGTCGCGAACAAAACCTTCATTTTTTAAAATTTCAGCAATGTTGCGTTTGATTTTTGATGCAGGAACTTCTAATGAATCGTGACGTACCATGTTAGCGTTACGAATACGAGTCAAGAAATCTGCGATTGGATCAGTCATCATGAAAGTTTAACCTCCTTTAACTTGGGTTCTTTTTTACCAGCTGGCCTTTTTCATGCCAGGGATTTGACCTTTGTGGGCCAGGTCGCGTAAGCAGATACGGCACAAGTGGAATTTACGGTAAACTGAATGTGGACGACCACAACGTTCGCAACGCGTATAGTTTTGTACATTAAACTTTGCGCCACGTTTTTGTTTAGCAATTTGTGATTTTTTAGCCAACTTCGATTAACCCCCTTCGATTATTTAGCAAATGGCATGCCAAATTGAGTTAACAACTCACGTGATTCTTCATCACTATCAGCTGTTGTGACGATTACAATGTCTAAGCCGCGAACACGGTTAACATTATCATAGTTGATTTCTGGGAAGATCAATTGTTCACGGACACCCAATGTGTAGTTACCGCGACCATCAAATGAACGAGTACTTACACCATGGAAGTCACGAACACGTGGTAATGAAACATTGATCAACTTGTCCAAGAAGTCATACATACGTTCACCACGTAAGTCAACTTTGGCACCAATTGCCATACCTTCACGAAGACGGAAACCAGCGATAGATTTCTTTGCCCGGGTAACCAAAGGTTTTTGGCCGGCGATCAAAGTCAATTCTTCAACTGCTTCGTCTAAGTTTTTAGCGTTGGTAACTGCATCACCAACACCCATGTTCAAAACGATCTTTGCCAGCTTAGGAACTTGCATTACAGAAGTGTAATTGAACTTGTCAACTAAGGCTGGGACGATTTCTTTTTCATATTGAGCTTTTAAACGGTTTTCCATGAATCTTGCTTCCTCCTTTCAGTCAGTATTAATTTTCTAAGTCTTTACCAGACTTTTTAGCAAAACGGACACGCTTGCCATCATCTTCACGACGAACACCTAAACGAGTAGGTTCGTTGGTCGATGGGTCAAGGAACATTACGTTCGAAATATCAATTGGTGCTTCGATATCCACGATCCCGCCTTGGGGGTTAACGTTCGTTGGTTTTTGGTGTTTCTTGATCTTGTTAACACCTTCAACAACGACACGGTTCTTGGCAATAAGTACCTTTTTAACAGTACCTTCTTGACCACGATCCTTACCGCTGATTACACGAACTTTATCACCAGTTTTAATCAACATTAGGTTGCGCACCTCCTTATTTACGGTGTGTGACTACAGAACTTCTGGCGCTAATGAAACAATACGCATGAAGTCTTTATCACGTAATTCACGAGCGACAGGGCCAAAGATACGAGTACCTTGAGGGGTCTTGTCATCACGGATAATAACTGCTGCATTTTCGTCAAACTTGATGTATGAACCGTCTGCACGGTGAACACCAGATTTAGTCCGAACGATTACGGCTTTAACAACATCATGAGCTTTGACAACACCACCGGGTGTTGCTTGTTTGACCGTAGCGACGATAACATCACCAATGTTAGCAGTTTTACGACCGGAACCACCTAATACCTTAATAGTAAGGATTTCACGGGCACCGGAGTTGTCAGCAACTTTTAAACGACTTTCTTGTTGGATCACAGTAAGTGTCCTCCCTTCATGTAATTTTTTTCAGCTAATAAACTAGATAATAACAGCTTTTTGAACAACTTCAATTAAGCGGAAACGCTTTGTAGCTGAAAGAGGACGAGTTTCCATGATCTTAACAATATCGCCAGTCTTGGCTTCATTATTTTCATCATGAGCCTTGAATTTCTTTGAATAACGAACACGTTTGCCGTAAACGGGATGGTTCTTGTAAGTTTCGACAATGACAACGATGGTTTTGTCCATCTTATCTGAAACAACGCGTCCTTGGATAACCTTACGGCTGTTACGAGTATCTTCACTCATTCGTGATTGCCTCCTTTATACTCTACTTGTTTAACTCTTGTTCACGCAACGCAGTTTTAATACGCGCAATGTTCTTACGAACTTGTTTTAAACGAGCGGTGTTTTCAAGCTGACCAGTGGCCAATTGAAAACGCAAGTTGAAAAGTTCGTCTTTGTAAGACTTTTCTTTTTCGAGCATTTCAGTAGTGGACAATGCTTTAATTTCCTTAGCCTTCATCTGATTCGCCACCTACTTCCTCACGCTTAACAATTTTAGTTCTAACAGGTAATTTAGTGCCGGCCAAGCGTAATGCTTCGCGAGCAACTTCTTCGGAAACGCCACCGACTTCAAACATAATCTTGTTACGTTTTACTGGGGCAACCCAACCTGCAGGAGTACCTTTCCCATTACCCATCCGCACACCAACACCTTTTTCAGTGTAGGATTTGTGAGGGAAAATCTTAATCCATACCTTACCGCCACGCTTCATGTAACGGTTCATAGCAACACGAGCAGCTTCAATCTGTCGGTTACTGATCCAGTGTGATTCGAGTGTTTGTAAACCGAATTCACCAAAAGCAACTGTTTTACCGCCTTTAGCTTCACCGCGCATTTTACCACGGTGAACACGACGATACTTAACCCGTTTAGGTACCAGCATGTTTATTTTCCTCCTTTAGCTGCAGATTTCTTTTCTGGCAAGATTTCGCCACGGTAGATCCAGGTCTTAACACCTAATTTACCATAAGTGGTACGAGCTTCAACCCAGGCATAATCGATATCCGCACGCAAAGTATGCAACGGAACCGTACCATCGGAATAAGCTTCAACACGAGACATGTCGGCACCGTTTAAACGGCCGGCAACTTGTGTCTTGATACCTTTGGCGCCTGAACGCATAGTACGTTGCATAGCACCACGCATTGCACGACGGAAAGCAACACGGCCTTCAAGTTGACGCGCAATACTTTCACCAACTAATTTAGCATCTAAATCAGGCTTCTTGATTTCGATGATGTTGATGTGTACTCGTTTACCAGTTAAATTGTTTAATTCTTTACGAAGTGCTTCAACTTCAGAACCACCCTTACCGATAACCATTCCTGGTTTAGCGGTATGGATTGAAATGTTCACGCGGTTTGCTGCGCGTTCGATTTCAACGGTGGAGACGGAAGCGTCGGCAAGTCGTTGTTCGATATACTTACGGATGCGTAAATCTTCGTTTAAATAGGCTGCAAAATCTTTTTCAGCGTACCATTTTGCGTCCCAATCACGAATGATCCCTACACGTAATCCGGTTGGATTTACTTTTTGACCCACGCGTTATCCCTCCTATTTTTCAGTAACTGTGATCGTAATGTGGCTAGTCCGCTTGTTGATTGGTGAAGCAGAACCCTTTGCCCGTGGACGGAACCGTTTTAAGGTTGGTCCTTCGTTTACAAAAGCTTCGCTTACGACCAAATCTTCACGATCTAAGTCAAAGTTATTTTCAGCGTTAGCAACTGCTGATAGCAATACCTTTTCAACTACTGGAGAAGCACCCCGTGGAGTGAACTTCAAAGTTGCTAAGGCTTCGGCAACGCTTTTACCTCTGATAAGATCGACAACTAGGCGGACCTTACGAGCGGCAATGCGAACAGTTTTTGCAGTTGCACGTGCAGATGTTACTTGTTCAGCCATTCTATATATCCTCCTTACTACTTAGTTGTCTTATCGTCTGTACCATGACCATGGAAAGTACGAGTTGGAACAAATTCGCCTAACTTGTGACCTACCATATCGTCTTGGATATAAACTGGGACATGCTTGCGCCCATCATATACAGCGATAGTGTACCCAATAAAACTTGGGAAAATTGTTGAACGACGTGACCACGTCTTAATGACAGATTTCTTGTCAGAATCAGATTGTGCATCGATCTTCTTTAAAAGATGCGAATCTGCGAAAGGTCCCTTCTTTAAACTACGACCCATCGTGTGACCTCCTCTCGAGAGCTACAGTAATTTCAGAATTTATTAGTGCTTACCTGGACGACGACCACGAACAATAAGCTTGTTTGAACGAGCTTTAGAGTTACGAGTCTTCTTACCAAGAGTCTTCTTACCCCATGGAGACATTGGAGATGGATGACCGATTGGCGCTTTACCTTCACCACCACCATGAGGGTGATCGTTAGGGTTCATTACAGAACCACGAACTGTTGGGCGTTTACCTTGCCAACGAGTACGACCGGCTTTACCTGAATTGATTAATTCGTGTTGTTCGTTACCAACAGTACCAATAGTGGCACGGCTTGTAAGAAGAACTAAACGAACTTCGCCAGAAGACAAACGTACGATAGCGTACTTGCCTTCCTTACCAAGCAATTGAGCTGAAGCACCAGCAGAGCGAGCTAATTGGCCACCCTTACCTGGCTTCAATTCGATGTTGTGAATAATAGTACCAACTGGAATGTTGTTTAATGGTAAGGCGTTACCAATCTTGATATCAGCTTCGACACCTGATTGAACCGTCATGCCAACTTCCAAACCTTTTGGTGCTAAAATGTATGATTTCACACCGTCAGCATAAACAATTAAAGCGATGTTAGCTGTCCGGTTAGGATCATATTCGATTGCTTTAACGGTTGCAGGAAGTTCATCCTTGATCCGCTTAAAGTCAACCAAACGGTATTGTTGCTTATGACCGCCACCACGGTGACGAACAGTAATGTGACCATAACTGTTACGACCGGCTGTATGACTTTGTGAGTCTAATAATGACTTTTCTGGTTTAGTCTTAGTAATTTCGGCGAAATCAGAACCAGTCATATTACGACGGCCGTTAGTGGTTGGTTTATACTTCTTAATACCCACTAGAGTTACCTCCTAAATTAGAATTATTTTTGGTTGTCGTCGTTGAACAACTTAATTTCGTTAGAATCAGAACTTAAGGTAACAATAGCCTTACGACGCTTCTTAGTGTAGCCGGCGTAACGACCTTGACGCTTAAGCTTGCCTTTAACGTTCATTACGTTAACTTTAACAACCTTAACATCGAAGATTTCTTCGATAGCTTTTTTAACTTGTGTTTTTGTCGCCTGTACGTTGACATCAAATGTGTAGCGCTTGTCGTCCAAGTCAGCCATTGATGATTCAGTAACTACAGGACGTAGAATTACATCGCGTGCTTCCATTATGCGAGCGCCTCCCCTAATTGATCGAGGGCTTTTTGAGTAACGACTAATTTGTCACTTTTAGCGACATCTAAGACGTTAACACCTTTGGCTTTTAGGATCTTAACATTTGGTAAGTTACGACCTGCCAAAGCAGCCTTTTCATTGTCCTCTTCAACCAAAACAAGAGTCTTGGTGTCTAAGTTGAGGTTATTTAATACGTTAGCAAATTCCTTAGTCTTTGGTGCGTCGAAAGCTAAAGTTTCAACTGCAACTAAGCTGTTGTCTAAGACCTTTTGTGAAAGGACAGACTTCAAAGCTAAGCGCATAACCTTCTTAGGTAATTTGTAGCTGTATGAACGTGGAGTTGGTCCGAAGACGATCCCACCTTTACGCCATTGTGGCGAACGGATAGAACCTTGACGCGCACGACCAGTACCCTTTTGACGCCATGGTTTACGACCACCACCGCGACGAGCACTACGGTTCTTAACTGCGTGAGTTCCTTGACGCAAAGATGCACGTTGCATCAAGATGGCGTCAAAAACAACGTTTTCGTTTGGTTCAATACCAAACACAGCGTCATTCAAAGTAACGTCACCATTCTGCGTACCGTCTTGTTTATATAATGCTACGCTAGTCATGTATTATGTCCTCCTTCCTTATTTACTCTTTACAGATGTTTTAATCGTTACAAATGATTTGTTTACGCCAGGGACATTCCCTTTGATTAACAATACGTTGTTTTCAACGTCGGCACGAACAATTTGTAAGTTTTGCATCGTCCGTTGATGATTACCCATCCGGCCTGGTAATTTCTTACCCTTGAATACCCGGTTAATAATGGCACCCAATGAACCTGGACGACGGTGGTAACGAGACCCATGAGACATAGGACCGCGACTTTGACCGTCTTTATGGATATTACCTTGGTAACCATGACCTTTAGTGATACCCGTAACATCGACAGCGTCACCAGCTGCGAAAATATCAGCCTTGACTTCGTCACCTACTGTGTAATCTCCAAGCTCAACATTACGAATTTCACGAATGAAGCGCTTAGGAGTCGTTTTTGCTTTTGCTGCATGACCTTGAGCAGGTTTGTTCGTCAAAACTTCACGTTTGTCGTCAACACCTAATTGAATTGCTTCGTAACCGTCGTTTTCAACAGTCTTAACTTGCAACACAACGTTAGGTTGAACTTCAACAACTGTAACTGGGACTAATTCCCCGTTTTCAGTGAAGACTTGCGTCATTCCTACCTTTTTCCCTAAGATTCCTTTAGTGGTCATGAGTACACCTCCAATTAATTGATATTATTTTTAAAAATTAAAGCTTGATTTCAATATCTACACCGCTAGGCAAGTCTAACTTCATTAATGAGTCGACTGTCTTAGGCGTTGGGTTAACGATATCGATTAAACGCTTGTGAGTCCGCATTTCGAATTGTTCACGTGAGTCTTTAAACTTATGTGGTGAACGTAGAACGGTGTAAATAGTCCGTTCAGTTGGTAAAGGAATTGGACCTGAAATAGTAGCACCAGTTCTCTTTGCCGTTTCGACAATCTTGTCAGCTGACTGATCAAGAATACGGTGTTCGTATGCCTTTAAACGGATACGAATTTTTTGCTTTGCCATTGTTGTGACCTCCTTCGTCTATTTTGAAAATAAGACTAGCTCCGTGAAAATTACCGCCGCGCCCCATGACAATGTGGCCGGGCGTGTCGCAACCTTTCACATCAAAGCTAACTACGACTACTTGATGCTGGGGGATACAGTTATCCCCTTCTAAATACCAAGCACAATCTATAATAAATGAAAAGCTTTGTAATAGCAAGTGCTTTCGCACTTTTTTCAAACCATCGTTGTAAACCGTGTTACCTTTTTTGAACCAGCATCAATAAATGTAACATAAATCTGATGAAAATAGTAGACCTTTTAGCCTTTATTTTCAGATTTAACTTTTCTCATCACATTTCTTGGTACTCGTCATTGGATGATTGATCTACTGTGACTCTCAATAGCCAATTGGATCAATCACTAATCAGTCTTACGGCACGACAACATTAAGCATGATACTCGGGTTTGGATTTGATTGCAAGTCGTTGCACATCTTTTTTAAAGGTTCATACCATGACTAGCCGCTCACAGCAGACACTCGGCTTTACTTCAATTATTTATCTAGTGCTATCCGGACAACGGCTCACAGTCCACGTACTAGCGTTCACCTCTAATAGTGGTCAATTCACCGTATGCAGTCAATACTTTGCTAAAACGCCCTAAAATCGGCATTCTAAGCCATGACTGATATGCACTTTATAGAAAATATACATTTTCACGCTAAATATCCATCCTAGTCACGTTATATACGCGTGATTTGCGTGCCCATTCGACATAGAAACGAATAACTATGCACTATTAATGATTAAAATACAAATCACCCTATCAATAGGATTGCTAACGTCTCCAATTCGTCCACACTAAGCTGCTATGTTCAGCGAAGTCAGGTAGGACGGATCTGCTGTGTCGATAATATCAGCGGCGTTTTCTAGCCACTGATATTATGAGGAAATTTAAAGACGTGGTTTATCGGCTTTAAATCGAGGTTCCAGACCGCACTAAGGCTGGAACCGTCCTCCACAGCAGATCTGTCCTACCTGGCGAAGCACCATTTCAATTTTTTAACCTATGTACAAAAAAACCGCTGAGCACGAGGCTCAACGATTTTTTTAATCAAGCTTATTCGGCAGGAGTACCGCCATTTTTCTTGATAATATCTTCTTGAACAGACTTTGGTACCTTTTCGTAATGATCAAATGTCATTGTGAAGGTCCCACGGCCTTGGGTTGATGAACGTAAGGTAGTTGCATAACCAAACATTTCAGCCAAAGGAACGAATGCGTGAACTTCTTGTGCGTTCCCACGTTCTTCCATCCCATCGATAGTACCACGACGAGCAGTAACGTGACCCATAACATCACCTAAGTAATCTTCTGGGGCAACGATATCAACCTTCATGATAGGTTCAAGGATAACAGGACCAGCTGACTTAGCAGCATTCCGTAAGGCTAATGAAGCGGCAATCTTGAAGGCTGCTTCACTAGAATCGACATCATGGTAAGAACCATCATACAATTTAGCCTTAACGTCAACTAAAGGATAACCAGCTAAGACACCGTTGGCCATTGATTCCTTCAAACCTTGTTCAACTGAAGGAATGTATTCGCGAGGAACAACCCCACCGACGATGGCATCTTCGAATTCGAAGCCTTTACCTTCTTCGTTAGGTGTAAATTCAACCCAAACATCCCCATATTGACCTTTACCACCAGATTGGTGAACGAACTTACCTTGGACCTTAGTGGCCTTGGTGAAGGTTTCACGATATGAAACTTGAGGTGCACCAACAGTTGCTTCAACGTTGAATTCACGACGCATCCGGTCAACAATGATGTCCAAATGAAGTTCACCCATCCCAGCGATTAAAGTTTCACCAGTTTCAGGGTTAGTTTCAGCCTTGAAAGTAGGATCTTCTTCAGAAAGCTTTTGTAAGGCAACGTTCATCTTATCTTGGTCAGCCTTAGTCTTAGGTTCAACGGCAACCTGGATAACTGGGTCAGGGAATTCCATTGATTCCAAATGATATGGATGGTCAACAGAAGTCAATGAGTCACCAGTAGTGGTGTTCTTCAAACCAATGGCAGCGGCGATATCACCAGAGAATACTTCTGGGATTTCTTTACGTTGGTTAGAATGCATTTGAAGCAAACGACCAACACGTTCACGCTTGTCCTTAGTTGCGTTTAAGACGTATGAACCAGATTCCAAAGTTCCTTGGTAAACCCGGATGAAAGTCAAACGACCAACGAATGGGTCGGTAGCAACCTTAAATGCTAAGGCAGCAAATGGCTTGTCGTCACCGGCAATTAAGTCAACTTCTTCATCAGTTTCAGGATCAGTGGCCTTGTATGGCTTAACATCAAGTGGTGATGGTAAGTAATCCACGGTCGCATCCATTAACATTTGAATACCCTTGTTCTTGAAAGCCGAACCAGCAAGAACTGGGAAGAATTCAAGTGCTAAAGTACCTTTACGGATAGCAGCTTTGATTTCTTCTTTAGAAATCTCTTCACCACCAAGGTACTTTTCCATGATACCGTCATCGATGTCAGCTAAGGCTTCAATCAAGTCATCACGTGCAGCTTGGGCTTCTTCTTTGTATTCGTCAGGAACGTCAACAGTATCCCATTCCGTACCAAGTTCATCTTCATCATAAAGATCAGCTTTCATTTCGATTAAGTCAATGACCCCTTCGAAATGATCTTCGGCACCGATTGGTAATTGGATAGCGTGGGCGTTAGCTTGTAAACGATCATGGATCGTGCTTACAGAGTACTTGAAGTCCGCACCGATTTTGTCCATCTTGTTAACGAAAACGACCCGAGGAACGTTATACGTTGAGGCTTGACGCCAAACCGTTTCAGTTTGAGGTTCAACACCAGCTTGGGCATCCAATACGGCGATCGCACCATCTAAAACCCGAAGTGAACGTTCAACTTCAACAGTGAAGTCAACGTGTCCTGGGGTATCGATGATGTTAATCCGATGGTTTTTCCACTGTGCAGTCGTTGCAGCAGAGGTAATGGTAATCCCACGTTCTTGTTCTTGGGCCATCCAGTCCATTTGTGAAGCACCATCATGGGTTTCACCAATTTTGTGGATTTTACCAGTATAGTACAAGATACGTTCGGTAGTGGTCGTCTTACCAGCATCAATATGGGCCATGATACCAATGTTACGAGTCTTATCGAGTGAAAATTCTCGTGTGTTAGCCATAAGAAATGTGTTACTCCTCTCAATATTAAATAGAATTAACAATAGAACCTAAATTTATAGGTAAGCATAAAACTTTTTTCAAAAAATGACTACTATATGCTCACATATAATAGCCACCTTGTTGTTGCGTTTTAGTTAAAGGCGAGCTTTAACCAAATCACAGAAATATTACCAACGATAATGTGCAAAGGCACGGTTGGCTTCTGCCATACGGTGAGTATCTTCACGTTTCTTAACGGAAGCACCGGTATTGTTAGCAGCATCCATGATTTCACGAGCTAACCGGTCGGACATTGTATGTTCGCCACGTGAGCGAGCATATTGGGTAATCCAACGAAGGCCTAAAGTCGTTTTACGATCTGGGCGAACTTCGATTGGAACTTGGTAGTTAGAACCACCAACACGGCGGGCTTTAACTTCAAGTACTGGCATAACGTTCTTCATAGCTTCTTCGAAGACATCTAAAGGTTCGTTACCAGTTTGTTCTTTAATTTGATCAAACGCATCGTATAAGATGGTTGATGCAGTACCACGTTTACCATCTAACATTAAGTGGTTAATTAAACGCGTTACTAACTTAGAATTATACATTGGATCTGGCAAAACTTCGCGCTTTGCTGGTGCACCTTTTCTTGGCATTTAACTTACCTCCTTATTATTTCTTTGGCTTTTTGGTACCGTACTTGGAACGGCTTTGGCGACGATCTTCGACACCAGCAGTATCAAGAGTACCACGGATAACATGGTAACGTACACCAGGTAAATCCTTAACACGACCACCACGAATTAAAACAACACTATGTTCTTGGAGGTTATGACCAATACCAGGAATGTAAGCTGTAACTTCGATTAAGTTTGATAAACGTACACGTGCGTATTTCCGTAAAGCCGAGTTAGGCTTCTTAGGAGTCATGGTACCGACACGAGTAGCAACCCCACGTTTTTGTGGTGCTGGGTTCTTAGTTGCAACCTTCTTGTAACTGTTATACCCAAAGTTTAAAGCTGGGGCATTTGATTTTGATACTTTAGTTTTACGACCTTTACGAATTAATTGGTTAATTGTAGGCATATTCTAAAGTGTCCTCCTTCCAAAATTGTCTGAGTTTAAGTCCACACATCCAGGTGGTTCTTTTTTTAATAAAAAAATGACCCCGGGACGATGGCGCTTGTGCGATAAGCCGACCAGTCAGCATGTCTGTATTCCTGATACAGGAATCTGTCTGCAAAAAGCACCTTTACTAAGGTAACACGGAGATGCCGACGCTGTCAACTCAAAATGTAAGTTATCTGTCAATTTTCACACCCACCGTGACGGTTTGCAAGCAATCGGCTTAATCACACGGATGAGTTTCCACTCTTGCGTAATTACTAATTAGACAGGGGTGAAAACAACAATGCTTCTATTATATAGTATTCTATTTATTTTGGGTACCTGTATCGGGTCTTTTATTACTTGCATGGCAGAACGGACTTGTCGCTTAGTACCCGTTCCCGACACCAACCGTTCATTTTGTCCCCACTGTTACCACCGATTACGCCCTTGGCAACTCATTCCACTACTGGGCGTCTTGATCCAACGCGGACGCTGTTTTGACTGCCAGCACGCAATCAGTCTCCGCTCAACTTATTTGGAACTTCTTTGTGGCGGGTTACTCGTTGTGACTTACCCCCATGATTTCTGGACCAGCACCCCACTCCTGTTAGGCTACGGGGTCCTACTATTCAACAGCATTACCGATCAGCTTAACTTCGCCGTTTACCCTTATACCTTAGTACTTCCCGGTATCTTAGGTCTGCTTCATCACCGACCAATCATGAGTGTACCTTTACTAATCTTGATTGGCCTACTCATCGCGCTCTTCTGCTTGGCACGTTTCACTGATAAGTTTGGGATGGGCGATGTCGATGTCCTCATCCTACTAGCATGTCTCGCCCCACCGACCGCCGTCATCACCAGTTTAACTTTAGCGGCGGTCGCGGCGCTGGTCGTCTTCACGTGTCGGCGGCACCCCGGTCGCCTCCCCTTTGTCCCGTTCATCACGTGGGGCTTTATTTTTTATACGCAGTTGCTGTCATGATAATTCAATCAAAATCCAGTCCGGTTAGTGCTAATAATTTGCGGCGTAGGACCAGGTCAAGTCTAGGTTGCAAAACACGCAACTATCCCAACCGTCCATAGCTTAGGCCAAAAAGTTTACCAGTCTAACGCCAACCTCTTCTTATGCCATGAATTAACCCGGACAATAGAATATACTTAGCGGAGGCGGACAGAGTTGGTGTGCTGTGTCGGCAATATTGGCCGGTGGTTCTTAGCCGACCAATATTGCCGGGCGCTTCAAAGACGTGGGTTATCGGCTTTGAAGCGAGGTCCCAGACCGTACCATGGCTGGGGCCGTCCCCCATAGCACCCAATTCTGTCCGCCGGAGCGCAGTGTATTAGTGGTAACTTTAGGACTTTAATTATGTATTCAAAAAGGACGACCATCGCTGGTCGCCCTTTTTGGTTTAAGACGTCACAATTACTTGCTCGTGTCTTGTTCTTGCATTTGTTTTTCAAGATCACTGATTGAGTAAACCCCATCAGCAACGTTGCCAACTTCCTTAGGCTTGATATGGCGATAAATCGGCATACCAGTCCCGGCAGGAATAATCTTACCAATGATAACATTTTCCTTAAGACCGATCAGTGGATCGTTCTTACCACGGATAGCAGCATCGGTTAAGACCCGTGTCGTTTCTTGGAATGAAGCCGCTGATAAGAAACTGTTCGTTTCAAGGGCAGCCTTAGTAATCCCCAAGATAACTGGACGAGACGTTGCTGGAATACCGCCGGCAATCAAGGTCTTGTAGTTTTCGTCCTTGAAGTCTGCAATATCCATTAAGGTCCCTGGCAAGACGTCGGTATCGCCGGGATCCATGACCCGAACTTTACGTAACATCTGACGAATCATGATTTCAACGTGCTTATCGCCAATTTCAACCCCTTGCATCCGGTAAACCCGTTGGACTTCACGGAGCAAGTAGTTTTCAGTTGATAAGACGTCGCGTACTTGAATCAATTGTTTAGGATCGATTGACCCAACGTTCAAGGCAGCACCACGGTGAATAAAGTCGCCTTCACTAACCGCCATCCGTGCTGTCAACGGTAAAGTATACGTCCGGGTATCAGTTTCACCCTTAACCGTAACTTCCTTCGTCCGTTCAGCTGGGTTTTCTTCGATCGATTGAACTGTCCCAGTAACTTCGGTAATTTCGGCACGACCTTTAGGATTACGTGATTCAACAATTTCTTGCACACGTGGTAACCCTTGGGTAATATCGTCTCCGGCAACCCCACCAGTATGGAAAGTCCGCATGGTAAGTTGAGTACCGGGTTCACCGATTGATTGAGCGGCAACCGTACCAACGGCTTCGCCGACTTCAACTTCGTCACCAGTAGCCATGTTACGGCCGTAACAGTGTTCACAAACCCCATGTTTCGTGTTGCAAGTAAAGGCTGAACGAATCGTTACTTCAGTCACACCAGCATCAACGATCTTTTGGGCTAATTCTTCGTCGATCATAACGTTGTTGCCAACGATTTCATCATGAGTTTCAGGATCGAAGACCGTCTTCATCGTGTAACGACCTAAAATCCGGTCGTACAATGGTTCGATGACTTCGTTGCCTTCCATGATGGCACTGATCCGTAAACCACGGTCAGTCCCACAATCCTTTTCACGCACGATAACATCTTGGGCAACGTCGACCAAACGACGAGTCAAGTAACCTGAGTTGGCAGTCTTCAAGGCCGTATCGGTCATACCTTTACGAGCCCCATGGGTAGAAATAAACATTTCCAAGACAGACAAACCTTCACGGAAGTTAGACAAGATAGGCAATTCCATGATCTTCCCGTTAGGGGCGGCCATCAAACCACGCATACCAGCTAATTGAGTAAAGTTTGAGATGTTACCACGGGCACCAGAATCACTCATCATGAAGATAGGGTTATCTGGGCTGAAACTTTCAACCAGTTTTTGTTGAATTTGGTCCTTAGCGTCGTTCCAGACACCAATGACCCGTTCATAACGTTCGTCATCGGTAATTAAACCACGACGGAACTGTTTTGAAATCGTGTTAACTTGCTTATGGGCAGCGTCGATGATTGCTGGCTTTTCTTTCAAGTCAGTAATATCGGCAACCCCAACCGTCAAACCAGACTTAGTTGAAATGTTATAACCTAAGTCCTTCATCCGGTCAAGCAAGAGTGACGTTGCCGTCACGTGATATTGTTTGTAAACTTCGGCGATAATATCAGCCAAGAAGCCCTTCTTAAATGGCATCAAAAGTTCTTGTCCATCTAAGAATTGATGAATATCTTCACCAGGCTTCAAGAAGTACCGATCCGGAGTACCATCAATCAAGTTATTGTTAGTTGGTTCGTTCAAGTAAGGGAACTTGTTAGGCAAAATGTTGTTAAAGATTGCCTTACCAACCGTCGTTACCAAGATTTCTGATTTTTGTTCGTCTGTGAATGGCTTTTCAGGCATTGATGAAGCTTGAAGACCAATCCGGCTGTGCATGTGCACGTAACCAGCTTGGTAAGCTTTTTGAGCTTCGTTCAAGTCTTTAAAGATCATGCCTTCGCCTTCACGACCAACTTCTTCAGTCGTCAAGTAGTAGTTACCGATAACCATATCTTGAGATGGCGTAACAACGGGTTTCCCGTCCTTAGGTGCCAAAATATGGTGGGCAGCTAACATCAATAACCGTGCTTCAGCTTGCGCTTCATCTGATAAAGGCAAGTGAATGGCCATTTGGTCCCCATCGAAATCGGCGTTGTAAGCTTCACAAGCCAATGGATGTAACCGCATCGCTTTACCACTAACCAAGACGGGTTCAAACGCTTGAATCCCTAAACGGTGAAGCGTAGGGGCCCGGTTCAACAGAACGGGATGTTCTTTGATGACGTCTTCTAAGACGCCCCAAACATCATCGTCTGCCCGTTCGATCTTACGCTTAGCGTTCTTGATGTTAGAAGCTAATTCACGTTTAACCAATTCTTTCATAATGAACGGTTTGAATAATTCCAACGCCATTTGACGAGGAAGACCCATTTGGTTCATCTTCAAGAAAGGACCAACGTCGATAACGGAACGACCAGAATAGTCAACCCGCTTACCAAGTAAGTTTTGACGGAACCGACCTTGCTTCCCTTTCAACATGTGTGAAAGAGACTTCAATGGACGGTTACCAGGACCGGCAACAGGACGGCCACGCCGACCATTATCGATCAAGGCATCAACGGCTTCTTGGAGCATCCGCTTTTCGTTTTGAACAATAATACCAGGGGCATTTAAGTCCAATAAACGCTTCAAACGGTTGTTACGGTTGATTACCCGACGGTACAAATCGTTCAAGTCAGAAGTGGCGAAACGCCCACCTTCCAATTGAACCATTGGCCGAAGATCCGGTGGGATAACCGGAATCGCATCCATTACCATCCAAGCTGGTTCATTACCAGACGTAATGAAGGCTTCGACGATATCAAGCCGACGAACGGCTCGAGTACGCTTTTGACCTGAAGCTTCCTTCAAGGCTTCCTTTAAATCACGCGCTTCTTTTTCAAGATCCACGTTGTTTAATAAGCGCTTGATGGCTTCAGCACCCATTTCAGCATCAAATTCATTGCCGTATTGGGCTTTCTTTTCACGGTATTCACGTTCTGAAAGCAATTGCTTCTTTTCAAGTGGCGTATTACCAGATTCGATAACGACGTATGAAGCGAAGTAAATGATTTCTTCAAGTGCACGGGGGCTCATGTCTAACACTAAGCCCATCCGGCTAGGGATACCCTTAAAGTACCAGATGTGTGTTACTGGTGCGGCGAGTTCGATATGACCCATCCGTTCACGACGAACTTTAGAACGGGTTACTTCGACCCCACACCGGTCACAGACGATACCCTTATAACGAATCCGTTTGTATTTACCACAAGCACATTCCCAATCCTTAGTAGGACCGAAAATCCGTTCGTCAAACAGACCGTCTTTTTCAGGTTTCAATGTCCGGTAGTTAATGGTTTCCGGCTTTTTGACTTCGCCATATGACCAGCTGCGGATCTTGTCTGGTGATGCCAGACCGATCTGCATGCTTTCAAACTTGTTGACATCGATCAAAGGACCGACCTCCCTTTTTATTGATTATCCTGGTGCGCGTTCGTTGTCGCTTCAGTCGTTGTACCATCAGTCTTAGCTGACTTATCAGCGGCCTTTTGTTGTTGTTCTTGTTGGAATTTGCTTAAGGCATCCACGTTAACGACTTCATCATCGTCATCGTCCATGTCGCGCAATTCGATTTCTTTATCTTCAGCATCCAGAACCTTCATATCAAGGCCTAATGCTTGTAATTCTTTAACCAGCACGCGGAATGATTCCGGCACACCTGGCTTAGGAATTGGTTCGCCCTTAACGATGGCTTCATAGGTCTTAACACGACCAACCACGTCATCAGACTTGTAAGTCAAGATTTCTTGAAGGGTGTAGGCTGCCCCGTACGCTTCAAGTGCCCAAACTTCCATTTCACCAAACCGTTGCCCACCAAACTGCGCTTTCCCACCAAGTGGTTGTTGCGTAACTAATGAGTAAGGTCCAATTGAACGAGCATGGATCTTATCATCGACCATGTGGCTAAGTTTCATATAGTGCATGACCCCAACGGCAATTCGCTTGTCGAAAGGTTCACCGGTCCGACCATCGTAGACGATTGACTTACCGTCTTCATCGACACCAGCTTCACGAACAGCTTTCCAAATATCGGAATCGCGGGCCCCATCAAAGACAGGGGTTGCCATGTGGATACCGAGCTTACGTGCGGCCATCCCCAAATGCAATTCCAAAACTTGTCCAATGTTCATACGTGAAGGCACACCCATGGGACTCAACATGATATCGATTGGCGTACCATCTGGCATGTAAGGCATGTCTTCTTGAGGAACCACGATTGAAACGGTCCCTTTATTACCATGCCGTCCGGCCATCTTGTCACCAACTTGGATCTTACGTTTTTGCGCGATGTAGACCCGAACCATCATGTTAACACCAGGAGAAAGTTCATCACCGTTTTCACGCGTGAAGATCTTAACATCCTGGATAATTCCGCCACCACCATGAGGAACCCGAAGTGAGGTGTCACGGACTTCACGAGCCTTTTCACCAAAGATTGCGTGTAACAAACGTTCTTCAGCTGATAGTTCCGTAACCCCTTTAGGCGTTACCTTACCAACTAAAATGTCGCCATCTTTAACTTCGGCACCAATCCGGATAATCCCGTCTTCGTCCAAGTTCTTCAAAGCGTCTTCCCCAACGTTAGGGATTTCGCGAGTCATTTCTTCAGGTCCAAGCTTCGTGTCCCGTGCTTCTGATTCATATTCTTCAATATGAATTGAAGTATAAACATCTTCGCGAACTAAACGTTCGTTAATGATGATGGCATCTTCGAAGTTGTAACCATTCCAAGTCATGAAGGCAACTAATGGGTTTTGACCTAAGGCTAATTCCCCGCCTTCCATGGCTGGTCCATCGGCTAAGACTTCGTCATTGTCAACGTGATCGCCGACTTTAACGATTGGCCGTTGGTTGTAGTTCTTACCACCGTTTGAACGGCGGAACTTCATTAATTTGTAAGTGTCTAATGAACCATCGTCACGCCGAACACGTACTTCACGTGCATCAACGTATTCAACAGTCCCATCATGACGACAGATCAAAGCGATCCCAGAGTCATGCGCCGCTTTATATTCGATCCCAGTCCCGATTAAAGGTGCATGTGGATCAACCAGCGGAACAGCTTGCCGTTGCATGTTGGCACCCATTAAGGCACGGTTAGAGTCATCGTTTTCCAAGAAAGGAATACATGCCGTAGCGACGGCAACCACTTGTTTAGGTGAAACGTCCATGTAATCGACATTTTCGATTGACGTTTCCAAGTTTTCTTCCTTTTCACGGGCCAAAACAGTGTCATCAACGAATGAACCATCATCGTTTAATGGTGAGTTTGCTTGCGCAATAACAAATTGGTCTTCTTCGTCGGCTGCCAAGTAATCGATCTTGTCGGTAACTTTATGAGTTGTCCAATCGACACGACGGTAAGGCGTTTCGATGAACCCATAACGGTTAACCTTGGCGTAAGAAGCCAAACTGTTAATCAAACCAATGTTAGGGCCTTCAGGAGTTTCGATTGGGCACATCCGACCGTAGTGGGTATAGTGCACATCACGAACTTCATATCCGGCACGATCACGAGTCAAACCGCCAGGTCCTAAGGCTGATAAACGACGCTTATGCGTTAATTCACCTAATGGGTTAGTTTGATCCATGAATTGTGACAATTGTGATGAACCAAAGAATTCTTTGATTGAGGCAACCACTGGACGAATGTTAATCAATTGTTGTGGCGTTACCGTCGCAGCATCTTGAATGGACATCCGTTCACGCACAACCCGTTCCATCCGGGATAACCCGATCCGGAATTGGTTTTGCAAGAGTTCACCGACAGAACGAATCCGACGGTTACCCAAGTGATCAATATCATCAGTCGTTCCAAGGCCTTCTTGTAAGTTAAAGAAGTAGTTAATGGAAGCAATGATATCAGCAGGCACAATGTGCTTGAACTTCAAATCAATGTTGGCATTACCAATCACATTAAGCACCTTTTCAGGGTCATTTTGTGAATAAACTTTAACCACTTGTAAGACCATTGGGTTAGTCACAACTGATTCATCAGAAGGCGTGTAAGTAATTGTCTTGAAATCATCACGTTCCAAGTATGGCGCTAACTTAGCCATGACGTTCTTGTCAATGACGTCGCCCTTTTGTGCAATAACTTCACCAGTGTCAGGATCGGCCAAGGTTTCAGCTAAGGTTAGACCAGTTAAACGGGTCTTCATACTTAACTTCTTGTTAACCTTGTAACGACCAACTGGTGCAAAGTCATAACGCTTTGGATCAAAGAAGCGGGCAGTTAACAAACTCCGTGAACTGTCAGCGGTCTTTGGTTCACCAGGACGTAGCCGTTCGTAGATATCCTTTAAGGATTCTTCGACACGGGAATCGTCGGTGTTCTTGTGCACGTCTTTTTCCAACGTGTTCATCAAGCTGTCAGTTTCACCTAACATATCGATGATATCGTCGTCAGAACCGAATCCTAAAGCCCGAACTAATTCCGTTAAAGGAATCTTCCGAGTCCGGTCGATCCGAACGTACGCAATGTTTTTAGCATCGGTTTCTAATTCAAGCCAAGCCCCACGGTTAGGAATAACAGTGGTACCGTAGCTTGGACGGCCGTTTTTATCTAATTCTTCATTGAAGTAAACGCCGGGTGAACGAACCAATTGTGAAACAATGACCCGTTCGGCACCGTTAATAATGAACGTTCCTTGTTCAGTCATTAATGGAAAATCACCGAAGAATACGTCTTGCGATTTGATTTCACCAGTTTCATGGTTAGTCAAACGTAAGGTAACATGCAATGGTGCCGAGTAGTTGGCATCATGTTCACGAGCTTCTTCGACGGTGTACTTTGGTTCTAATAGTTGATAGTCGACAAATTCAAGTGAAAGTTTCCCTGCGAAATCGTCGATTGGCATAATATCTTCAAACATTTCCCGGAGACCTTCATCCAAGAACCATTGATATGAATCGGTCTGGATTTCGATCAAGTTAGGCAAATCAAGAACTTCTTTGATACGCGCATAACTTCTACGGGTACGGTGTTTACCGTATTTTACTAAATGTCCGGCCAAGTTGTTCACCCCTTCTTATTATTCCGGAACCCGGTCGCCACTCGATTAAATATTACATTTGTGTTACAAATGCAGTTTTAATCGAATTTTGAGCATAAAAAAACCAAAAATAGCCATTTAAGTTAACTATTTTTGGAATATTATTAACGAACCGCGCAGACAATAGATTGCGCTGTTGTTCGAGTTCACGGTTACAGACAAGTTATAATATACCGCTCGATGGCAGCATTGTCAAGCTAGCGGACCGTATTTTCAAGTTAATCTACCGGGGATTGCGCAACACCGTAAAGAATCATCTTCAGCAGCGTCTGGACCCGGGTTCGTTCATCAGCATTGGGGTCCCCGATGCGGTGAAAACTATTAAACAACGGGCTTAAGCTCGTTAAATAAAAGTTAGCGGCCATCTGTGGCGTCACATCAGCACGCAAATGCATACCGGGCTGTTCAAAGACGGCTTGAATCGGGCGTGCATAGTCAGTCGCAAAGACCCCCGCTAGTTCCCGAATATGGTCACGCGACAACGCCTTAAAGCTCGTATGGATCAACGTAAAGACGTCCGCTGGATGCTTATGTGTCAGCAACATCGAGACGTCCGTCAATTGATCAAGTGGTGATTCACGACTTTTTAAGATCGCTTCGATGCCACTTTTGATCTCCGCACCAACCGTATTGATCACCGCGAGAAAAATCACTTCTTTATCTTTGAAATGATGATATAAAGCGGGCTGCGTAATCCCAATTGCGTTGGCAATATCCCGCGTACTCGTCGCCGCGTAGCCGTTTTTTAAAAACAGCTCCCGTGACGTATCTAAAATTGCTTGGTGGGTTTTTGCCAACTGTTCTGCGCGCGTCACCATTCCATCATCTTCTTTCCCCTATTTCGACTTTTATATATTATATAATACATTATAATTTACACCAATCAGCCGGCATAAACAAAGTAAGTCTCATTGAACGAACTTGAATCCGGCTAAACTAGCGCAGTCTGTGAGGCATAAAAATGCGAGCCAAGGGTTTTGTCCCCGACTCGCATTCATTAATTACTATTTTGCAGAAACCGTTGAACGGCCGTCTTCTTTTGGCTGATTCTTAACGTTGATGGTAATGGCACCCTTTGAAGCACCAATGGTCACAACGTCGGTCGCCTTTACGTCACCAGCTAATAGTTCTTCACTCAAGCGGTCTTCGATTTCAGTCTGCAGTGCCCGGCGAATTGGCCGTGCCCCGTATTCTGGATCAAAGCCAGCTTTAGCGACGACATCAATTGCCGCTGGCGTGATCTTCAAGTGAATATCTTGTTGTGCAACCCGGTCAACAATTTCCTTAGACATCAACTTCACGATTTCGTGGAGTTGTTCCTTGTTCAATGAATGGAACACGATGGTTTCATCGATTCGGTTCAAGAACTCTGGCCGGAACGTCTGCTTTAAAGTTGCCCGAATCGTAGCGGCTACGGCACTGTAGTCGTTAGCCCGGTCAGTGGCACCAAACCCAACGGACTTTTCATCCCGCAAGGTCGTTGCCCCTAAGTTAGACGTCATAATTAAAATGGTGTTCCGGAAATCAACTTTACGGCCCTTAGAATCTGTTAGGTAACCATCATCCAACACCTGTAGCAAAATGTTAAAGACGTCTGGATGGGCCTTTTCAACTTCATCAAAGAGAACGACTGAGTAAGGCTTTTGACGAACCTTTTCAGTTAATTGACCACCTTCGTCGTACCCAACGTAACCTGGTGCTGAACCAATCAGGCGACTCGTTGAGTAACGTTCCATGTATTCAGACATATCAATCCGAATCATGTTGTCTTCCGACCCAAACATTGCGGCGGCTAACGCCTTAGCAAGTTCAGTCTTCCCGACCCCGGTTGGTCCTAAGAACATAAAGGAACCGATTGGCCGACTTGGATCTTTCAATCCACTCCGTGCCCGACGAATGGCCCGTGAAACTGCTGAAACGGCTTCTGGTTGACCAACCACCCGTTCATGCAAAATCTTTTCCAAGTTAACCAAGCGGTCACTTTCAGATTTTTGCAACTGGGTCAGTGGTACACCGGTCCACTCTGCAACGACTTGAGCAATATCTTCGCCCGTGACGTTCAAGCTGTAACGAGGACCATCCCCCTTAGCAGCTTCTTCTTCACGGTTAGCTTCGATCTTGTCGACTCTGGTCTTCAACTGCATTTCCTGTTTACGGATATCGGCGGCTTTTTCGAAGTCTTGCGATTCAATCGCAGCTTCTTTTTCTGCCCGCAGTTTAGTCAATTTATCCTGATTCTTAGTCAGTTTGTTTGGCTTGTCCATTTGGTCGATTCGAACTTTAGCAGCCGCTTCGTCCATTAAATCAATGGCCTTATCCGGTAAGAAACGGTCGCTGATGTAACGGCTAGATAACTTCACCGCTTGGTCAACAGCCTCATCGGTGATATTAACGTGATGATGGTCTTCGTAGCGCGGACGCAAGCCTTGTAAAATTTCAACAGCTTCGTCTTCGCTTGGTTCGTTAACCATGACCGTTGCAAACCGCCGTTCTAAGGCGGCGTCTGATTCAATGTACTTTTGGTATTCATTTAACGTTGTGGCCCCAATGGTTTGAAGTTCGCCACGGGCTAACGCTGGTTTCAAGATGTTCGAGGCATCAATGGCCCCTTCAGCACCACCAGCGCCAATCAACGTGTGTAATTCATCAATAAATAGGATGACGTGACCATCGTTGTAAATTTCGTCGATCACTTTCTTCAAACGATCTTCGAATTCACCACGATACTTGGTCCCAGCCACTAATGACCCCATATCGAGCATCATTAGACGCTTGTCCGCCATGTCACTAGGCACATCCCCAGCCACGATCTTTTGGGCTAAGCCCTCAGCAATCGCTGTTTTACCAACCCCTGGTTCACCAATCAGAACCGGGTTGTTTTTGGTCCGCCGTGATAAGATCTGAATGACCCGTTTGACTTCTTTAGAGCGGCCAACGACGGGATCCATTTCCTTTTCACTCGCTAGTTGTGTGAGGTCGCGGGCTAAGGAATCCAAAGTTGGCGTCCCTTCAGCCTTTTTACCACCGCCACGCACTTGCGCGTTGCCCTTACGTTTGCCCATAGCGTCACTAACACCGAGCTTACGTAAAACAACCTTACGCGTTTGCGCTAAATCCAAGTTCAAATTCATTAAGATTCGCGAGGACAGGATGCTTTCATCGGATAACATTGCCAGTAGCAAATGTTCCGTCCCAATCTTGTTGGCACCTAAACGTTTGGCTTCATCACCAGCAACGGACAAAATCTCTTTGGCCTTTGGTGAATATGGCAAATAGGTATCCTTGCCGACATTGCTTAAAGTGCCGTAACCCGTAAAGCGTTCGATTTCTTCACGAATATCGTCTTCACTCACGGCGTACTGTTGTAAAACCTTATTAGCAATCCCATTCTTCTCAATGGCTAAAGCCAACAATAAATGTTCCGTGCCAACGGCCTGATGCTTAAAATACTTCGCCTGTTCTTGGGCTAAAACTAGGACACTCTTGGCACTTGGGGTAAATAGGTTATCCATTGCGATTCCTCGCTTTCTTTAACTTTCGTAACGCAGATGATTTAAAATTCCAATGATAATACGCGCTCGCAGACTGTTTTCCAAGTCATGATCGTCCACCGCTAAGGTATTACGATCCGTGGCAACCAGTATTAACTGAGCTTCCCTGCGATTTAACACGTTGTCTTCATATAAGCTTTGCACGACCGCATAGGCATCCCGTTGTGTTATTGAATCACCAATCACTTGAATGAGGGTGTCCAAAACATCGGCATCATCCAACAAATTAACCTTTTCGATTCGAATATAGCCACCGCCACCGCGTTTACTTTCAACTAAGTAACCATTTTGAATCGTAAACCGGGTCTTAATGACGTAGTTAATCTGGGAAGGTACCACATTAAAAAGGTCGGCAATTTCTGAACGCCGGATTTCAACGTGCTCTGCGTCCGCCAAAATACTTTTTAAATACTTCTCAATAATATCGGAGATATTTTGACTTTGCATGTGCTTCACCCTTTTCGTTATCTTTGACTAATATTGACTATTATTATACGAGGATAATCGAAAAAAGCAAAGAATTTCACTTAAAGCGCATACTACCGCGGTCTCTACGGTTGTTTCAGCATAGCACGCTCACTACCTACTTTCAATTGTTTGGACTGGTTTAGCATCGTTTTATCCGAAAAAATTGGTCAAGTCATGTTAATCTGTTTTTCGTTGCGATTAGAATCAGTATTACGTTAATAGCGTCAACGTCTTAGTCCCCCGGGAAGCGGCGACGTACCGGCGATTTTGTCCCACCTGTGGCTCACTGTAAAACGCCGCGTTCCAATCATAAATAATGGCATGATCAAATTCTAGCCCCTTGGCAACGGCTAACGGCAAAATGTTCAAACCAGGTTGAACCGTTTTAGGTGCTTCGGGCGTTAGTAGTTGCGCCGCTGGAAAACGCTGTGCTAGATTTTCAGCCACGGCTAAGGTTGGTGCAATCAAGCCAATGCTTTGACTCGTCGTTGGGCGCAAGGTTGCTAAAATATTTTCCAAATCAGCTAATGGCAAGGTCTTCGGTGTCTCGCCGATTGCTTGTACCGCTTGTAAGTCAGTCCAATCACCCGCAAATTGCGCAAAGAACTGCGTAATGGCACCGGTCGCTCGGTAACTGGTATTGAGGGTTAAGGTCACTGACGCGTCAAAGAAGGCCGCGATATCCGGTGTCTGCCCGGTCAAACGCTGACGGTGGTCCCCGACAATCGTCACTTGGGCGGCTGAAAATAGTTTGGTTAACATCAACCAGACATCGGGATCATAGTCTTGGGCCTCATCAATGAACAGTCCCTTGGTCGTCGTTTGTTGATAATTAGTGATGCAAATCAGTAAATAAAGCCGATCATAGGCCGTTAAACCGGACAACTGCCACTGTTTGGCCAATTGATCCCAGTCTAACCAAGTTGCAACGTCTGCGGGCAGTTGCCGGGTGGCCTGTAGCCAGCGCCAGGCTGCTTGCAACCGCTTATTCAAACTGTCCGTCGGTACGGTTCGATCGTAGGCCGTGGGATTTAATCCGGCTGGCGTCACCTGCGAAGGTTGCGCCAGCAATTCAGCCAGTTGTGACAAATGGTTATCAGCTAATGATGTAATGGTCAAGCCAAACCGTTTGCCCACGGCCTGCATTAATTTAAAATAAGTGGCCGTGAGCGGTTCCGCTTCGCCTAATGCTGGTAACACCCCACGAATATAGCGACTAAAGGCCGTATTTGGCGTTAAAATCAAAATATCCGCTGGGGTCCAATCTTGCCGATGCCGGTAAAGCTGATAGGCCACCCGTTGCAGTAAGACGGACGTTTTACCGCTCCCCGCGACCCCGTCAACGAGTAAGACGCGGTGCTGTGCTTCACGAATGATGGCGTTTTGTGATTGCTGAATTGTGGCGGTAATTTCTTGTAACCCACCGCTGCGATCTGTCGCCAAAACGGCCAACAACAACGGGTCACCAATCGCCGTTTGCGTCTCGATCACTTGGTGTAACTGGTCGTGGTCGATGATAAACTGCTGCCGGTTTAAGACGGTAACCGGAATCGTGCGGCCGTTAGCTTGATAACTCGTCGCTCCCGTCCGATTAGCGTAATAAGTGTCAGCAACGGGTGCACGCCAATCGTAGACCAAGTCAGTCCCGTGTTCGTCCACGTAACCAACTTTTCCCAAGTAAAACGCTTCTGGCACATCGTCACCGTAATCAAGGTCCAGCTTAGCAAAGTAGGCCTGCGGCAATAAGAGCTGGGCGTGTTCTAACCGAACCTCGGCCGTATGGTAACGGGCGTTCAACGTGTCAATTTGGCGGCTATTAGTCTCGATACTGGCAAAAGTATCCAGGGTCTCCGTATAAGACCCCAAATCCAAATGACCATCCATACTTAATTGTTGTTGAACCGTCCGGGCCTCCGTCGTCAAGGCTGCTAGTTGGGCCGTTAAGGCGGTAATATCAGTCGTCAGTTGATGATACAATCCTTGTAAATGTGCTTGTTCCGTCGTCATCAGCAACACCTCCGACGACCTAGTTTACACGCATTGTTTAAAATTAATAGTCTGTTTTTTGGGGTAACGACCATGGTATAATAATAGTGGGGATAAGGTAATACATATCAAATGGCCTGATTGTGAGCACGTCAACGTAGCTCACAATCAGGCCATTTTGTACTATTGTATATCATCCATTTGAGCGCACAAAAAAACTCAATCAACGAATTGACCGAGTTAATTGGTTTAGTCGTAATCGGGAAAACAGGATTTGAACCTGCGACCCCTACGTCCCGAACGTAGTGCTCTACCAAGCTGAGCTACTTCCCGTTAAAAAATTAAATAAAAAGCCCTAGTTAAAAAACTAAGACTGTGAATTTCGATCGGGAAAACAGGATTCGAACCTGCGACCCCCTGGTCCCAAACCAGGTGCTCTACCAAGCTGAGCTATTTCCCGATACTATGTTACGATGCACCCAGTAGGAGTCGAACCTACAACCTTCTGATTCGTAGTCAGACACTCTATCCAATTGCGCTATGGGTGCAAATTAATATGCCGAGGACCGGGATCGAACCGGTACGGTTATCACTAACCGCAGGATTTTAAGTCCTGTGCGTCTGCCAATTCCGCCACCCCGGCAAATTAAAAGCGGAAGACGAGATTCGAACTCGCGACCCCCACCATGGCAAGGTGATGTTCTACCACTGAACTACTTCCGCATAAAAATATTAAGTTGTAAATGCCGACTAGAGGATTCGAACCTCCGACCTCCTCATTACTAGTGAGATGCTCTGCCAACTGAGCTAAGTCGGCATGTGCGGGTGAAGGGACTCGAACCCCCACGTCGTAAGACACTAGAACCTAAATCTAGCGCGTCTGCCAGTTCCGCCACACCCGCATGATTGTTATTTAATCATGCCCGTTGTCGTAACTAACAGCCTTACTCGCTTGCCTTTGACAACTATTTAACTTTATCATTCAAGCAAATGATTGTCAACAAGTTTTTATAAATCTTTTTGGATAAATATGCGGTTTCTGTTACTTAAGCCGCATATTTTCCGACAAGAAATATTATAGCACGGGTCTGAAATTTAGCAAACCCTATTTTGAAAAAAAGTTGATTTATTTCATGTTTTTTCTTCTGAATCACATGATAAATCCTGTTATATCACCACTTTATGCTTTAAAGACCGTTTTTAAAAAATGTTGATTTCCACCATAAAGTGGCCATTTTCCTATTCAAATCACCCCGTCACTTCTAAATTAGCCACGATCATCATTCAAAATTAATACATTTGTTCAAAGTCTAAAATTGTTACCATCGCCACAGTAATACTGCTGAGCTTTTTCCGCTCCGTCGGGTAGCCTTGGGTGCTATGGGGGACGCCCTCAGCCATGGTGCGGTCTGAGGACTCGATTCAAAGCCGATAACCCGCGTCTTTGAATCGCCCCACAAGATTGGTAGCTGAGAACCGCCTACCAATCTTGCCGCCACAGCACCTAAGACTACCCAACTCCGCTAAAATTTGCTTTGCTATTGTTATTTGTAACAGATAATCAGTACCAACCAGAATAGCTTTATATGCATTAACCTCAGTACTACTACAATTAATCTCCTAACTTAACAAGACTACGAATTAAGTCAAAAAGTGGCTATCAGAAATTTGTTGATTTCTGATAGCCACTTTTAGCATTAATGTCGAGCGTCGTACCCGTAGGCAGTTGACGACTTAATTAAGCTTGTTTTTCAATTTTAGTTTTACCGTGCATGTAAGGAACCAAGACGTCTGGAATCGTGATCGAACCATCTTCGTTTTGGTAGTTTTCCATAATGGCGGCAACGGTCCGGCCAACGGCTAACCCACTCCCGTTTAACGTGTGGACATATTGAAGCTTACCATCGTCATCACGGTATTGAATGTGCGCGCGCCGTGCTTGGAAATCAGTACAGTTTGAACAACTTGAAATTTCACGGTACTTGTTTTGTTCTGGGAACCAAACTTCCAAGTCATGCGTCATGGCAGCCGTAAAGCTCATGTCACTCGTGGTTAACGTAATAACGTGGTATGGCAAGCCAAGTTTCTTCAATAATGATTCCGCATTGTTAGTCAGCTTTTCCAATTCATCCCATGAATCTTCAGGCTTCGTAAATTTAACCATTTCAACCTTGTTGAATTGGTGTAACCGAATTAAGCCTTTAGTATCACGGCCAGCACTCCCCGCTTCTTCACGGAAAGCAGGACTTAACGCCGTAAAGTAAACTGGTAACTTTTCAGCTGGAATTACTTCATCGCGGTAGTAGTTAACCAATGGGACTTCCGCCGTTGGAATTAAGCTCAAATCTTGCGTCGTGATCCGGAACGCGTCATTTTTGAACTTAGGGAATTGGCCAGTGCCGTACATTGATTCGTCGGTGACCATGTATGGTGGTAAGACTTCGGTATAGCCTTCCGCTTCGTGTTGATCCAAGAAGAAGTTATAGACGGCCCGTTCCAACTTGGCCCCATCGCCAATGTAGTATAAGAAACGACTACCAGAAACTTTAGCACCACGTTCAAAGTCTAAGATGCCTAAATCTTCACCTAACGTCCAGTGAGGCTTAGGTTCAAAGTCAAACTTACGGGGGGTGCCGATGCGGCGAAGTTCAACCGAACCATCTTCCGTTGCACTGATTGGAACGTCTGGGTGTGGAATGTTTGGTAAGTGCGCAGCCATGTCGTACACCTTAGCTTCAGTCGCACGGCGTTGTTCATCTAATTCCTTAATTTCAGCACTAACTTTTTGCATTTCAGCAATTTCGCCGCTAGCGTCTTCCTTGTTCCGCTTTTTAGCTGAAATTTCACCCGAAACTTGGTTCCGCGTTGACTTCAGCTGTTCGCTCTTAGCAATCAAGTCACGGCGTGCCGTATCCTCGTCTAATAAAGCATCAATATCGGCTGGGTCCACGTTCCGGTTTCCAAGTTGTTCCTTAACAAAGTCTGGTTTTTGGCGAATCATTTTAAGATCTAACATATTCTAATCCACGTCCCTTTCAGTAATTTAGCTAATAAAAAAAACAGTCTCTCTCCCAACTAATTGGGACGAAGAGACTGCGATTCGCGGTACCACCCAAGTTCAGAATTAATTAAAATTCCACCCTTAAAACGGATAACGGACCTAGCCGTGCAGTATTACCTGCCCACATTGTCGCGTCGGAGTTTCGACTTCCGGTTCACACCACCCACCGGTTCTCTGAACGTCTACTTAAAACGCGCCGTGTTTAATATTCAATGTCTACTATAAGGCATGGATTGCTAAAAGGCAACTAGCTTAGACTAGCAACTTTTTCATCAATCAACTTAATGACTTCTTTACGGGCTTCTGGATCCGCAACAAAGTCTAACTGATCACCATCGATTTGCATCTTAGGACTGTGATCATAGTTCGCATACCAGTTAGTATAACGTTCGTTTAACGTTTGATAATATTTATAAAGATCGGGATCTTGGTCGATCTGTTCGTATGAGCGGCCCCGCTTTTGAATCCGTTTCAACATCGTGTCAAACGAGATGTTAATGTGGATCAGTAAGTCCGGACTCTTTTGGTGTTCTGCTTCTGGTAATTCTTGCATCATGTTATTCAGCAAAGAATCGTAGATATCGACTTCAGTACTCGTCGCACGACCAAGGTCGCCATTCAAGTGAAATAACAGCGAATCCTCAAAGATCGAACGGTCTAGCACATCCAAGTCGTTCGCAAATGCGGACTTGATGCTGTCCAACCGTTTATTTAAGAAATAAATTTGGAGTAAAAAGGCGTACTTTTTAGGGTCCTTATAAAATAACGGTAAAATGGGATTGTCATCTACGGATTCGTAAAACGCGTGGGAGTCAAAATGTTTGGCAACCAGCTGCGTTAAACTCGTCTTGCCGGCACCGATTGTTCCTGACATTACAAGCATGGGGCGTCTCTCCTTTAATATACGTACAATTTCGTTCATTCTTCAAAGCAACACTACATATTGTACGCACCTGTTTAGCAAAATGCAATATCTAGGGCGAGTTATGTTAATAGAAATTTACAGCATCCGCTGAAACATTATCAGATGAGTATTTAGCGTCAAAAATAGGTCTTCCAGCTTATCAGTTAGAAGACCTATTTTGCTATTTATTTTCTCGCGCTTTTAACAAGCTAACGTATTGTTCTAAGGTTAAATTATGCTTAGTGATAAACGCCGCGCTCTTTTTACCCACGTAACGGAAATGCCACGACTCGTAATCAATTCCGGTCGATTTTTCGCCGTTTTTAGGAAAACGCAGGATAAACCCGTAATCAGCAGCGTGTTTGATCAGCCATTGTTGCCCCTTATTCTTATCTGAAGCGGACAATAATTGATTGTCATGGGCATTGAACCACTGGGTGTTCATGATATCCGCGGCTAAACCGGTCTCGTGTTCACTCTCACTTGGTGCTGCCACAAACTCTTTCGTCAACTTCAGCGCTTGCTTAGCAGACTTGCCTTCATTCTCATAAGTCTGAATCGACTGGTTCCAGACTTCTTGTTGATAAGCCACTGACCGGTAGCCCGAAACCATCGTGGTTGGGTAACCCGCCTTCTTGGCACCGGCTAAGAAAGCTTCTAACGGTTTCACGATTGAACTGCGAACCGCAATCCCATCAACATCCGACTTGCTGAACGTCATTTCAGCACGCTTATGCCACTTATTAACCAGCACTAGGTCACTATCCGAAGACTTAACACCCTTAGGAAGCGCACTGATCAGTTGTTGTCGCCGCGACTGCTGGCTAGTCTTCTGACTCGCAGTCGCCGTTTTAGCCTTATTCGTCGTCGCACCACAGCCACTTAACACGCCCGCTAACGCAACGAAGGCCAGCCCTTTCAATACTACTCTCTTTGTCATTTTCTCTCTCGCTGCCTTTCTCACTTAGGTTAGCATACCTCGCAAAGCCATAAGGTGTTACTAAAACTTTCTTCAATCTATCTTAACGAATTTGTAATAATTAAACTAGCAATTCGATAATAAAAAAGTATAAAAATCGTCTGCGACTAGACTAAAAAAGCCGTTCAGAAATATTGGCTATTTCTGAACGGCTTTTCTTAATTATGATCGTCGAAACGTGTGCTTTAACTAGTCATCATGATGAGTTTTCGTCAGATCAACTTTATCCAACGGAATCACCTTAGTTCGGTACCGAATCTTGTAGTAAGCGTACAGGATAATGAACAATGGGATACTCATATAAGTGATCCCGATTGCTTGCCAGTCTAACGTGGCAAAGGAATGCAGATCTTGTCCGATAATAACGATCACGCACAACAAGAATGCAAACCACGGGCCAAATGGGAACCACTTCGCATGGTAGCGAAGTTCACTCAATTGGTGACCCTGCTTCACAAAAGCTCGACGAAAACGCAGATGTGAAATGGCAATCCCTAACCAGGCAATAAACCCGGTCAAACCACTTGCTGAGACTAGGAAAATGTAAATTCGTTCACCAAAGAGGCTTGATAAGAAAGTTAACAGACCAATGACCGTCGTCCCTAACAAAGCCACGATTGGAATCCCGCGCCGGTTGACCCGACCAAAGGTTTTCGGTGCGTATCCTTGTAATGACAATGAATACAGCATCCGCGTTGAGGCGTACATCCCCGAGTTGGCTGCAGATAATACCGAGGTCAAGATAACGGCGTTCATCACACTCGCCGCAGCGGCTAAGCCCGCCCGCCTGAAGACTAAAGTAAACGGACTAATTGCAATATCCGTCGCCGATGACCCTAATAGATCTTTTGATGTATAAGGAATAATCGCGGCAATCACGAAGATCGCTAAAATGTAAAATAACAAAATCCGCCAAAAGACTTGTTTGATGGCCTTGGGAATACTCTTTTCCGGCGTTGCTGATTCGCCCGCCGTAATTCCGATTAATTCAGTCCCTTGGAATGAGAAACCAGCCACAACGAAGACGCTTAAAATCGTCGGAATCCCACCAACAAACGGCGCCTTCTTATAAGCAAAATTGGTTAAGCCGGTCGCGTGACCGCCCATAATACCAAAGATCGTCAAAACACCAACGACTAAGAAGATTAAAACGGTGACCACTTTAATTAGTGACAACCAGTATTCCGTTTCACCAAACGACCGTACTGACAACGCATTGATCGTAAAGATCAAAATCAACGCCACTAAACTAAAGACCCATCCCGGAATATTTGGTAACCAGAACTGCATGACAATTGCCGCGGTACTAATATCCACCGCCAACGTAATCGCCCAGTTAAACCAGTAGTTCCAGCCCATCGCAAATCCTAACGCTGGATCAACAAACCGCGTCGCGTACGTTGAAAACGACCCTGATACGGGTAAATAGGTCGCCATTTCACCGAGACTAGTCATTAAAAAGTAAACCATTATCCCAATACCAACGTAGGCCAGTAGCGCACCACCGGGCCCCGCCGTTGAAATTGCTGAACCGGATGCCACAAACAAGCCGGTCCCAATACTACCACCCAATGCAATCATGGATAAGTGCCGCGTTTGTAACGATCGGTGCACTTCCTGATGTTGTTCTTCTGCCATTGCAGAACCTCCAAAAAATCGATTTATATCTAAAAGTGTTCACACCGATTCAGGTAAGCTCAACCAAAATAAAAAAGTCCCTTTGCAAACTGCGCAAAAAGACTTTAATCAGATTGATTGACTAATGCTGATTTCATCGTCGATAGCGCCCCGCAACTATTCCAGCTGCGACAGTCCTTGATTTATTCAACCAAGGCCCAACGGACAAACCGGTCACCAGTTTGTCGATTTCGGCGGTCGTCCCTTTCACCAACGCTCGCAGACGGTGACCCGTCTCCCGCTGGTTACTGATGTTAACCGCATCCTCTTCTTTCGATATACTCAACCATTATACAAAACCCCAGTTGGTTTGACAACTGGGGTTGGTGATTCATTTTAATAAAATTGGTCAGGCAGCATGGTTTGACCCAGTGCTTTGTTGTCCGAGTAGTCGATTGGAATATCCACGACGACCGGGCCCTCTGTCTTGAACGCTTGGTCCAAGACTTGATCTAAATCTTCTGGTTTTTCCACACGAAGACCAGTAGCGCCAAAGCTTTCCGCGTATTTCACGAAATCAACCGGGCCAAATTTGACCGCGGCGTCTTCACCGTACTTCATTTCTTCTTGGAACTTAACCATGTCATAGGTGCCATCATTCCAGATCAAGTGCACGATGTTCAAGTTCATCCGCACGGCCGTTTCCAAGTCTTGCGAAGAAAATAGGAACCCACCGTCACCAGAAACTGAGACGATCTGCGTGTTTGGCCGAACTAACGCTGCGGCAATCGCCCAAGGCAACGCCACACCTAACGTTTGCATCCCGTTACTGAATAACAGGTGGCGTGGTTCATAACTCCGGAAATGGCGGGCCATCCAGATGTAATGGCTCCCAACGTCAACCGTCACGGTCATCTCGTCAGTCACCCGTTTTTGCAAGGCAGAAATAACGGATAACGGATGATTCAAGTCGGACTTTTGATCAATGTTGGGCACAAAGTCGCGGCTTTGTAACCGTTCCTGTAGACCATCAAGGTAAGTCTGTGAATCAGCACTTAAGTTATACCCGTTCATGTATGGTAATAAGAAATCAAGGGTTTGCGCAATGTCGCCCACAAGTTCCGTCTCTGGTTGGAAGTTATGGTCAATTTCAGAGCGCATGTCATCGATGACAACGATTCGAGCCTTGCCTTCAGCGTTCCAGTTCCGTGGTTCGTATTCGATTGGGTCGTAGCCCACGGCGATCACCAAGTCAGACTTTTTAAGCAACATATCCCCTGGCTGGTTCCGGAATAGCCCGACACGACCAAAGAAGTGGTGTGCTTCAAGGTCCCGTGAAATCACCCCGGCAGCTTGGAAAGTTTCAACAACTGGCAAGTTAGCCGCGGTCACCAAGTTACGGATGGCTTTCGTGACTTCTGGTGATGAAGCCCGCATCCCAACTAGCAAGACCGGTAACTTAGCCGCTTTTATTTTTTGAGCTAATAAAGTCGTTTCAACGGGACTCGCTGGTCCTAATTTAGGTGCTTGAAGTGGCGTAATGACTGGTGTGCGTACGACTGAATCAGTCACATCTTGTGGGATGCTGACAAAACTAGCCCCCTGCTTAGCAGCCGTTGCTTCTTGATAAGCGTTCGCAATGACTTCTGAGATGTTTTCAGGTTCTTGTACTTCAGCCGTATACTTCGTAATTGGTTTAAAGAGCGCAGCGTTATTCATGCTTTGATGCGTTAAACGGAGTAAGTCAGCCCGTTGCACTTGCCCAGAAATGGCCAAGACGGGATCACCTTCCGCCGTAGCGGTCACTAGCCCAGTAGCTAAGTTGCTGGCACCAGGACCAGACGTCGTCAGAACAACCCCTGGTTTACCCGTAATTCGCCCGATACCGGCCGCAATGAAAGCCGCGTTTTGTTCATGGCGAGTAACCACCATTTTGGGACTCTTAGGATTAACTGGGTGTTCAAGTCGTTCAAAAACCCGGTCAATCTTTGCGCCGGGAATCCCAAATACATATTTAACATCATGGTTGATCAGACTATCAACGATTGCGTCCGCACCATAGTATTTATTCTCTGCCATTTCTGTTTCCCCTATCTTCTATCTTTGTGAAAATCATTGTTAGAATACCATAAATAACGTTGTAATCATAGGAATTTAAAGCTTGTGAAAAAGTTTATAACTTGATAGTTCTGAAAAGATAAGCTAAACCTTGATAGGTCGAATCCAAGTCTAGTAAAACGCATACAATTCAACTTAACTTTGTGGGCCTGCTCACTTGTCCGCCCGTAACCGCGCCAAAATCGTATTTAATTGCGCCATTTTATCCTCTGACTGGTTGGTCCAATCCAGGACGGGAATCTCTTTAACGGCTAGCAGTTCCTTAATTAAGGTCGCAATCTTCTGTTGGTCTAAGAATTCCAGCCACAGCTGATCCGCTTGTGAAAAAATAGTGTTGACGACCTTTGTCCCCTCGTAAGCAACGGGTTCAACGTCTTTAAAGACCTGGTCAAAATAGCCGCGATCAGGAAACGTGTGTAACGTTCCTTCTATGGCTGACACCACGTCCTTAATGGAAATCTCTTCTGGTGATTTAGCCAAGTGGACCCCACCATTATTGCCACTACTCGATAACACGAGCCCGGCAACAACCAATTTACGAATAATTTTGCGAATATAACTAGCAGAGCCGCCGATCCGCTCGTGCAAGACATCGGCAGTCAGCGGTTTTTCTGGCTGCTGTGTCGCTAACAAAACAAGGACACAAGCAGCCTGTTCAAATGATTTAGCAAGTTGCATTTTGTTCATCCCCTAGCGTGGTCGCTAAGCCCACGCATTCATAAAACAATTCCGTTTGACCGGCTCCAAACGGCGCGTAGTCTGGATGCGTCACGGCATCGTATTGCCGAAACCCACCGTGCTCTAAGATTAACTTAGACGCACGGTTGTCCGCCAAACAACTCGCCGTGATTCGTCTTAATTTTAACTCATTAAAGCCATATTGTTGGATTAGACGCACGGCCGCCGTCATCATTCCACGGCGCCAATAATCCATATTCAACATGTAGCCCAGGTCCATTTGTCGCGGTGCCGGTTCTCCGTAACGGTTCATCCGCTCGTACAGGCCAACACTGCCGATTACTTTCCCCGTCGCAACTAGTTCGAGCGCAAAAACCTGAGGCAGGTTTAGCTGCTGTTTCAATAAGAAGCCAGCTTCGGTCACACTATGGGCGACCGTAAACCCAGCCGGTGTGGCAATCGCTTGATTAGCGACCAACTCATAGTAGTCCATCACGTCTGATGCCGTAAACGGCCTTAACCTGAGTTGTTCTCCCTGTGCTGTAACCGTAACCATTCCCATTTTTGTTCCACCCGTCTTGCGTTATAATAGTTATGTTAACCATATCAATTGAGGTGATTGCATGCAAGTTATTCAACAAAAATTAGCGGGCAGTTCTGCCCAATTAACCGGCTTTTTACACCAACCGGACGAAAATGCGCACCAAACGACCCTGCCGGCAATCATTATTGTTCCCGGTGGGTCGTATACCCACATTCCAACCGGTCAAGCCGAAACTTTAGCGATGGCCTTTGCTGGTCACGGCTACCAAGCATTCTACCTAGAATACACGTTGCTCGGCGACCAAACCCCATTGGAACTGGCACCAGTCCTCGACTTAGGACGCGCCTTTCAGCTGATCCACGAAAAAGCGGACGCTTGGCATATCGATACTGACCAGATTACACCGGCTGGTTTCAGTGTCGGGGGTCACGTGGTTGCGCTGTACAACGACTATTGGTCAACTAAGGTCGCTGATCAATTAGCCGTTGCACCCGCAACCTTGCGTCCACAACAAGTCATTTTAGGCTACCCGGTCATTAGTCCTAACTTAGGATTTCCTAAGGACGCTGCGGCCATAACCAATTGGAGTGGCACTCCGGACTTAATTGCCGCGGAAATGCACGTTAGCGCCGACAACCAACCAACGTTTATCTGGGTAACCGCTGACGATCCAATCGTTCCGGCAACCAATTCATTAGCGTACGCCACGGCGTTAGCCCAGGCCAAAATTCCTTACGAGCTCCACGTTTTCAAACACGGGCCGCACGGGTTAGCACTAGCTAATGAACAGACTGCGTGGAAGGCCGATGCTGATCAGCCCCACGCCGCTCACTGGCTAACGTTGGCTTTAGAATGGTTGCGTTCCAACCAGATTTAAAAATGGCATCAAAAAAGGAGACTCATTGCGAGTCTCCTTTTATATTGCGATTAAATTAGTAAATTGACTTTATAAATAAGAACGATAGAATAGCTTCCACTGTAGCAAGTGCCGTGCCCACAAGACGTAGAACCACTCCATAACTTGGGCCCACGTCCACGCTAGTAAGACCGCGCCAATCGTATCGGTTGGGTAATGTGCGGATAAGTATACCCGTGAAAAGATGACTAACAATAGCCACACGATGCTACCCCACTTCACAATTTGTGCGGTGCGAAAGCTAGGCAATTCCGGAACAACAAAGATTAACACGACACTAACTAGGACGAACGTTCCCAAAACATGCCCACTCGGGAAGCTGTACCCCGTATCAGCTGCCAAGTGATTGATGGGCCGAACCCGCGCAATCAAGTGTTTGGCAATTGCCCCAAGTACCATGGCACCCGCCATATAGCAAAGCGACCAGGCGGCTTGAATCTTGTACTTAAATCCATACATTAAAAATGACAGGATCACCAACCACACCACGTCTTTCATTGGTGAAGCAATCCAACTAACCACTTTATAAAAGGCGACAAAGAACCCACTGTTACTAACCTGCACTAGCGAAGTTGTCCCGGCATCGAACAAGTCAATGCCAATCGCACCAGCACTAATAAAATAACTGAGGTAAGCAAACAAAATGACGCCAATGACAAACTTGATCGGCCGGCTACGCGACTTATCGATCATCAAAACAAGAACCCCCATTAATATTAAAATTAGTAAAATTATACCATAATCCAGTAATTGACCGAGCAAAACCTTAATATCTGGTGGGCTGAACATTAAAAAAAACCAAAGAAATCACGATTTCCGCACTATTTCTTCTAAAAACCGGTATGATTAAACACGGAATTTAGAACGCGGGGATGAAAGGTTACGTGGATTCAGTTCCCGTCAGCCCCAAAAAATGCTAAACTTAGGTAAAGTTTTTCTACATTACCATTGGAGGAAGAGTTCATGGAAGATATGCCAAGTCGTTCAGAATTGCATCGCGATGAACACCGGGGCAATGGCCCCAAGGGAAAAGGCCCTAAAAAGGGACATCCCGTTCGCAATACAATTTTAATTATTATTGCCGTGTTATTGGTTGGGACCGGGGCTTTTGCAGCTCGAACCTACTTTAACGCTCGTAAAGCTGCTAACACAGCTTTCAATAGTAGTGGTATCAAAAAATCACGGAATACGAGTGCCGTTTTAAACGGCAAAAAGCCAGTATCGATCCTATTATTAGGTACTGATACCGGTGCGCTTGGCCGGGACTATAAAGGCCGGACCGATACAATCATCTTGGCCACTATCAACCCCAAGACAAAGACAACAACGTTAGTGAGCCTACCGCGTGACTCAGAAGTTGCCGTTTCTGGTTTTGAGCAAGACTTTCCGACTAAGCTAAACGCGGCCTATGCTTACGGTAGTGCCGGGACAACGATTACGACCATTCAAAAATGGTTAAACGTTCCAATTGACTACTACGCCTTGATCAACATGGGTGGTATGAAGAAAGTTGTCAATGAAATCGGCGGCGTCGACATTACACCGATCAGAACGTTTACTTACGAAGGTTACCATTACACGAAGGGCGTTAAGACCCACATGAATGGTGACAAAGCCTTACAATACTCACGGATGCGTTATCAAGATCCATTAGGTGATTACGGCCGGCAACAACGGCAACGTCAGTTAATCACGGCCATTCTGGGTGAAAGTACTAGTGCCTCAAACTTGTTAAAACAAGATTTCTTACAGTCATTAGCTAAACAAACGAGAACCGATTTAACGTTTAGTAACCTAACTAGCCTCTTCTCAAATTACCGGGTTGCAACTAAGAACGTGGTTTCCGACCACGCCCAAGGTAACGGTAAGATGATTAGCGGTCAGTCCTTCGAAGTCGTTCCTCAAACAGAAAAGCAACGTGTTACCAACGTTCTTCGTAAGTCCTTGGACCTCAAGGCAGCCACTACTGGCGAACGTTTCGCTAACCAAAACTAAACAGGTCTCTAAGCCATCTGCAATCATGCGGGTGGTTTTTTTATGCCCAATAAAAAACACGCCGCATCACCGACGTGTTTTTGCTAACTGCTTTTTAAATTAATTGCTGCTCAAAATGCTATTCGATGTGCGCGCGTCGCCACTGGAGCATGCAAAACGCGATCAACCGGTTAAGGAGTTCTGCCAATAAGAACCCCAACGCAATGGCACCCGTAATCATAATGACCTGCAACGTGAACCCGACCGCTTGCCGGTACTGGCCCAATGCAAAGTTACGCACCATTTGGTAAGCCTGGCTCCCCGGCACAAAGGAAACTAAGCTCGGAATGTTAAAAATAATTGCTGGCATCTTTTTATAATGGGCTGCCACACTACTCAGCACGCCGATTCCGAGTGACCCGATGAGGCTACCAAAAACGACGCCACCGTCGAACGCTTGCACGATCAGGTAGCCGCCCCACGTCAGCGTTCCAATCCAGCCCGCCACGTTGAGCGCTTGGTGCGGAATATTAATAATTAGGCCGAACCCTAGAACGGCAACGTAGGCCAAAATCAGTTGTCCAATAATTCCCATTAGTCCGTCCTCCTAAAATAACGTGATTACAACGGCAATGCCAAATCCGAGCGCCGCCGCACTAATCAACGCTTCCACCCCACGTGCCGGACCACTCACAAAGTTTCCGGCCAAGGTATCGCGAACTGCATTGGTCAGTGGGACACCGGGTACTAACGGCATCAACGCGCCAATAATAATATCATTCACGTTCGTTCCCCAACCGATCTGGACGGCCCATTCGGCACCAAACCCAATCATCAAAGCCGCAACTAGTTCACTCAAAAATTTGATCTTTAAGTAACGGTTCAATAAGTAAAAAATCAGGTAACCAAGCGTTCCCATCACCACCGTTGGCCAAGTATTCGTAATTTCTTGACGGAACATGATCATTAGCGGCCCGCTAACTAGCGCCGCCCCCACTAATTGTAACCATAATGGGAATGACCGCGATGCCTGATCCAGCGTGCTGAGACGATGGTGCAACGTTGGCAAGTCAATCGCGTTTGCCGCGAATTCCCGTGACAGCTGATTAACCTGCGCCACTTTCTCGAGATCAATCGTGCGTTTTGTCACCGCCGCAATCTGAGTCGCATTCCGGCCCTGAATCGACATCATGACCCCAGTAATCGTCACGTACGTATTTGCCGAAATGACACCCGCATTTTGCGCAATCCGCATCATCGTATCATCCACCCGCGAAATTTCTGAGCCATTTTCAACCATGATCCGGCCAGCCTGTAAACAAGTCGTAATAATCAATTCATCCGCAGTCATTCGACCACCCCTTATTTTCACCGATATTCTTCAAAACTATTCCTAGTATCTACGAAAGGGCTATCAAATGTCAATCACGCCCCTTGGTTAACAATCCAGCCAATCATTGCAAAATCTGTGGACACAAAAAACCGGCAACGGAAATTGCTTTCCATTGCCGGTTCGATTTAGCCATTTAAGCTTTTAAATTACGCTTTAGTAACGTTAACAGCTTGTGGGCCACGATCGCTTTCTTCAACGTCGAAGTTTACAGCTTGGCCTTCGTCAAGTGACTTGAAGCCGTCTTCTTGGATAGCTGAGAAATGTACGAATACATCGCTACCGTTTTCGCGAGTGATAAAACCAAAACCTTTATCGGCGTTAAACCATTTAACTGTTCCATGTTCCATAATAAAAAATCCTCCTAGTGCTTTTTGCACGTATAAAATAATGTAAATCATGATTCGGTGCAAATGGGGATAGTTTATTGAAACGATCTGACCAAAATTACCTAACCAAGCTACATGAGTAATTGTAGCATATTGTTGCTAAAAAAGGTACCCAATCCCCAGTATTTCCTAAAATACTTTATGTCGCGATAAATAAAACAGAATAACTAGCACCGTCATGAAAATTTTGTTCAGGACGACGCGAATATTTCATTTTATTTTACAAACACGTTATGGGCGGCTTTGTAACTAACCGGAATCTGCTGACCAGTCGCTTTAACTTCAATCGTGACGGGGCCTTCAAAGGGATCGTGCTTGACCACCGTGACCTGCTGACCAATTTGCAATGCAATGTCATGCAAATACATCAATAAGTCATGGTTATCAATAAAGCGTTCGATCGACACTTCTGCGCCGTCTTCCGTGTCAGCCAAGCTCGTATGACTGTCTTCTTGGTAATGACCATCTTTATCTGGAATGGCGCCACCGTGCGGACAGTGCTTGGGGTTACCCAAAAAGGCTTCTAAGGAATCCACTAGCCGCTCACTCGTGACGTGTTCCAAAACTTCCGCTTCCGAATGGACGTCTGGCAAACCGTAGTTCAACTTATCAACTAAGAAATCTTCCCAGATGCGGTGCTTACGAACTAGGGTCTCCGCGTAACGGATACCCTTCTTAGTCAGCGAGATCCCAGCGTAAGGCGTATGCTTAGCCAAGCCTTCCTGCACTAATTTACCAACCATTTCCGTTACGGAACCGGCTGCGATGTCTAAGCTCAGTGCAATCTGCTTGTTGGACACCTTTTTCTTCGTACCACCAAGTTCGAAAATAATTTTTAAGTAATCTTCCTTCATGGGGGTCATGAATATACTTCACCTCAACTAAATATTTACGTCTCGACTCTTATCTTCAACGCTAATTCCACTATGTTACTACAACCAACACGAACCTACCACTAGTAACCAAAATAAGGTCCGGTAAAATTTTGTAAATCACGACTAATCGTGTCATAATTAAATTGTAGCGCAAACCAGTCAATTTGGTTACACTTACCGTAATTTATTTGGGACCGTGCTTCAATACTAAGGAGGAACCGCATCGTGAACAATGATGCTCAATTATCAATTACCCAACTTAATGAGAGTTTACAGCGTAAGGCCGTAGAAGATTTCGCTAAATTCTACATGGGACTTTTCGATGTTAACAACCTCGAACTGATGTCCAACTATGACGTGGTCAAATACATGACCGACATCAACGAACATCTGACCTATGGCCGCTACATGACCAAAAAGCAACGACTAGCCGATAGCGTCAGCTTTTCGTTTACCGATTACCTCAGCATGATTGATCAACTCGATCAAAAGTACTTCGAAAACGGTAATCCGGCCACTGCCTGGAATGAATGGTACGCCACTCACTTCTTACAGCTCGCTAATTCATAATTAACCACATTATATTGATCAATTGAGCCTCGGCCAACGCCGAAGCTTTTTTTGTGGTCTCATAACCAACGCAAGCGCTGCGTACCCTATAGCAAAGGACCCAAGCTTTCCCGCATCACTTGGGCCCCACTGGTAAGTATCATCACCGGGCGATTGAATACTACTACTAGTTTCAATTACACGTTGTTTTTATGCACGATTTCTACCCGGTTAGACCGGGTTTCTTCAGCGCTGCTTCGCGCTCTGTTGTAAATCCTCTTACAAAGTTAAACTTCAAAACACGACCAACATGACAACGGTCAATCCAGCCATAAGATCGATTGACGAGCGGGAAACTTGAATGCCCAAATGACTGACCGACACTTACCGACTTAAATCTACCATTAATTAACCGTTTTCACAAGTTTGAAGTCGGGCATGCCCAACTTATTTCACTGGATACACCCGATAATGGGGCTTTTCATCCTTAATGAAACAATACAATTCCTGCTGGTGATCTTCATCAAAATACCCCAATTTGATCATATGATGACCGTCGCGTTCTTCCATCCCCTGAAACGCACTCATCATAAAAATCCGCATCATTTCCATCTGCGCCCCGTGTTCATCAGCCCGCTGTGCAGCGGCCGCTAGCGTAAAACCTTCGTCCAGCATCATTTTAATGAAATGGACCCGCATCAACGTTCCGTACGAATACCGATGAACCGCATTTTTTTCAACTGCTTTAATACTGTGAATATAAGCTTTTTGTTCCCAGTAACGAAGCTGGGTCTGCGAAACGCCCGTCATCTTGGCGAGATCACTAATGCCAACCGTAAACTGGTGTTTATGAATTTGGGCTTTAAACTTTTTAAAAAACGCTGCGTCTTGATTGTTCACATTTTTACCCCTTTTCTAATGATTTCAGTATTCAGTATATAATTTTTGATATTAATGTCAAGTTTGTTGACAAAGATACAAAATCCGATTATATTAGACAACGTACATTTTTAGAGAGAAGGGATCTACTTGTCAACAACTGTTGATACGCATGGCAAACCCTACAAGCGCGGTTTGCTGATTGCAATTTTACTGATTGGTACTTTTTGTACCGTTCTTAATCAAACGATTTTAACGACGGCCTTTCCAACTTTAATGAAGGCATTCGACATTACAACGTCGACCGTCCAATGGTTAACGACCGGCTTTATGCTGGTCAACGGGATCATGATTCCCGTTAGTGCCTGGCTTAGTTCCCGTTTTTCCACGAAATGGCTCTACTTATCAGCCATGACGATCTTCGAAATCGGGACTGTGATTGCTTGGACCGCCCCTAGCTTTGCTTTCTTATTAGCTGGCCGTTTAATCCAAGCCGTTGGAGTCGGGGTCACCATGCCACTGCTTCAAACCATTATGTTAACAATTTTTCCCGCCGATAAACGTGGCGCTGCCATGGGGACGGCCGGAATTGTTATTGGGCTTGCACCAGCGATTGGACCAACCTTGTCCGGGTGGGTCATTGATAACCTATCATGGCGTGACTTATTTGGTCTAATCGTTCCTATCGTTGGCTTAGTCCTCATTCTAGGATTCTTCTTTATGGCTGACGTTTTGGAGACCGCTAAACCAAAATTAGATTTCTGGTCACTCGTGCTCTCCACCATTGGATTTGGGAGCCTATTATACGGGTTCTCATCCGTTGGTGATAATGGCTGGACTTCCACCATCGTGCTTTCCACCCTTATTATCGGGGTCATTTTCATTGCCCTGTTCATCTGGCGTCAATTAACAATGAAAAACCCATTCCTTGAATTACGGGTCTTCAAGCACTCTGAATTTACGATTGCGGCAATTTTGAGTTCCGTTGCTAACATGGCAATGGTCGGTGCCGAAATGGTCATTCCACTTTACTTACAAATTATTCACGGCTTTTCCGCCTTTGAATCCGGCCTCTCACTATTAGCCGGTGCCTTGATGATGGGGATTATGAGCCCAATTACTGGTCGTGCCTTTGACCGTTTCGGGGCCCGCCGCTTATCCATCTTAGGGATGTTCCTGTTAACGGTCGGAACGTTACCATTCGTCTTCATTACGCGTGATACCGCAACGATCTACATTGTCTTCCTGTACGCGTTACGGATGTTTGGGATTGCGATGGTGATGATGCCTGCGACGACTGCCGGGATGAACGCCCTTCCCGTTGACTTAATGGGTCACGGAACCGCTGTTAACAACACGACGCGTCAAATTGCTAGCTCCATTGGGACGGCCATCTTGACCTCCGTCTTATCCAACGTCACCACCAGTGCCGAACCAGCACACAGTATGCTTAAGAGCAACCCACTCGGTTACAAGGACAGCTACTTTAACGCAACGTTAGGTGGTTACCACGCCGCTTTCTGGGTTGCGGTAGCATTCTGTGTCATCGGACTCGTTGTCGCCTTCTTCATGAAGGACAAGCAACATTCCGTTAAACCCGTCACTGAGGAGGTGCATGACTAATGATTTTAGTTCTCTTAGTTTTTAGTACGATTGCGCTGTTCCTATCATTTATTTACGTTCATCGCAAGTCGTTACGTCTGACTTTAACCGTCATCTTTGGTCTGTTACTTCTGACGTCGTTAGTCTTCATTTCTGAAAATGACGGCCAGCACTATGGCATGGTCAAAACGACGACCACCAAGACGACCACGTTAGCCTCCGCGGGTAGTAGTAAGCAAATGGACTTGTTACTCTATCAATCCGTTGGAACGGCTGACAAACACCGTGTTTACATTTACAAGAACACGGCGAGCCAAAAGAAGGTTCAGCACACTAAGGCTGACACCAAGGTTGCCAATCACGTTAAGACCACGACTAGTACACCAAAACTGGTCACCAAAACAACCCGTTGGACTTATCAAAGTAACGCCGCAAAGTTCTGGTTCGGGCTTGCCGACAACGATAACCAACTCGTTAAACGAACCAATTACTTTTACGTCAATAAAAACTGGGTCGTTCTTAGCACAACTCAAGCTAAAGCATTCAGTAAGCTGATGAAACAGCAACAAGCAACGCTTAAAGCACGCGCTAAAGTTTACGTTCAAAATCAGGTCAAGGCCGCAATGGTCAAGAACCCGACCATGAGCCAAGCGCAGATTGCTAAGATCAGCAAGGCCGCTGCCGCGCAATACCAGGCTAACGCCATCCAAAGTATGCTCGCCACGGTCAAACAGAACCAATAATCGCATCTCATCAAAAGAACCGCCCATCGTTATTGAATGGGCGGTTCTTTTATTACCAACTATTGAGCGGCTAATCATCACGCAACCAAGTGAATTAATCAACTAAGGGTTTAAAGTCATTAAACACCTGACACCAACAAATTCAGTAAATTTTTCGCTTCCGGCCACCCATGATTTCACCTACCGCGGCGACCGGACTAAGCCTGAGAAACGGTCTTAGTCCTCGCTTGCAAGCCGCAACCCCACGTCTCGCAAGACGTCGGTGGCGTAAACCGGAAGAACACCGGTCAACGCCACTTTCGCGGCAGATTCATCATGGCCGACCTCCAGCTAAGGTGATCTTTCTGCGAAAATTGATTCAGCTTGTTTTTAACCAATCCTAGCGCAGCCGGCAGAACCAGTGGGCAGTGTCGGTCATGTCGCTTTGCATACACTGCCAGGCGACATGGCGGGGCGTCTTGAAAGACTTGGGCTTTAGGCTTTCAAGCGAGGTGGAAGCCCGTACTCTGGCTGTAGCCGACCCCACAGCCCGCTGATTCTGTCCGGCGGAGCGATGGAGAATCCTGTTTTTACCATTAACCTTTGATATGATCTATTTTAATGCTTTCAGACTTTAGTTCACCAATCAAAAACGGTTTTTCCGGAAGCATCCTTCCAGAAAAACCGTTTTTTGATAGCGTTAAAATTAGTTGGTCGCACACTGTTCGCACAGTGGCATTAAATCCTTTAAGTCCTCAACGGAGGAGCCATTTTCTAAGAAGCAATTGACCATATCTAGCCAATATTGATCGTCCTCACTAAAGACCGCGTGAGTATCCTTGCAAGGCAGTAATCCTGCCTGCGTATAAGTAACGATTTTATCAGCAGCGACCCCGCTTTGGGCTGCTAATTGTTCCAGAGTCATTTTCCCGTACCATTTGTCCTTTCAAAAAATCAATGTGCTTATGTTACGCCCGCTGGTTTTGAAATGCAAGCAACAATTTCATGACGGCAAAATTAGATTTCAATGATAATAATCTTCATTATTTTCACCAATAAGTGTAAACTATAATCTATTAACTTTTTTATTGGTCGTTTGGAGGTACACTATGGATTCAAGTCTTACGTTTAAAAGCGGGATCAAAGACGTCATTCCCACCGTGTTCGGATACATTGGGGTCGGTCTAGCAATGGGCATCGTGGCTAATACAAGCCACCTTTCCGTACTGGCCGTCCTACTAATGTCTCTGATCGTATACGCTGGTTCCGCGCAATTTATTATTATCAGTATGCTGCTTGCGGGTAGCCCGGTTTCAGCCATTGTTCTCTCAACCTTTCTAATTAATTCACGCATGATTCTCATGAGTATGTCGATTGCGCAATATTTTAAAAAGGATTCACTGATGCAAAACATCGGGTTGGGTTCCCTACTGACTGATGAGACCTTCGCGCTCAGCATGAATAAGGTCAACTTGACACACCAACGACTCAAGCCGACCTGGTTGCACGCCGCTAACGTCGTCGCCTACCTCGTGTGGGCGGCTGCAACGGTCGTCGGTTGTTTGTTAGGAAACCTAATTACCGACCCCAACCAGTTTGGACTCGATTTTGCGGTCGTGGGGATGTTTATCGGGTTACTATACCTCCAAATCATTACGGACCGTAGCAAGCCCCTGACGACCCAACTGTTGGTCGTTCTATTCGTCGCAATTGCCATGTACTTTTTGATGCGCTTTTTCCCGGGAAATATTGCGTTATTACTGGCCACCCTACTCGGCTGTAGTTTTGGAATGGTGGTGAGTCCAAAGTGAGCACCTACATTTTAGTTACGATCCTGCTCTGCGGGCTGGTGACGTGGCTATCCCGCGTCGTGCCGTTTGCCATCATTAAAAATATGTCGATTCCGCACTGGTTGATCAGCTTCCTCTCCTTCGTTCCGGTCGCCATCATGACGGCCATCTTCGTTGAGAGCCTATTAACGTACCACGCTGGGCACTGGCCGGGATTCAACCTGCCTAATATTTACGCATCAATTCCAGCCATCCTAGCCGGCGTTCTCACTAAGAGCTTGCTCGCCGTCGTCATTACCGGCGTCGTTGCCATGGCACTGATGCGCTTAATTGGCTGGGCATAATCCGTTCTCACGGTCGCATGTTATCAGCGACATCCGGACTAGGTCCATAAACACTAATTTTTATTAGCTAGATTTACATCAAAAAGCCGGTATTTCAGCGAATGAAATACCGGCTTTTACGATTATCTTTTTAAGGCAATTTAAAGCTTGAAAGTTAAATTTACGGATTGATTACTGTTGTATCAGTATTTAGACTCATACAAATTAACTACTTATGAGTTAGCCCGGTTATCCGATAGTAAAACTATTTTGAGCGCAGTCGGGTAGTGTTGATGTGCTGTGTCGGCAAAATTGGCAGGTGTTTCTTCTCTGCCAATTTTGCGGGGCGATTCAAAGACGTGGGCTGTCGGCTTTGAATCGAGGCGCCAGACCGCACTCCGGCTGGGGCCGTCCCCCATAGCACATCAGGACTACCCGACGGAGCGGATAATTTAAGAATAACTATCGCTATTGTTGTGGTGTTAATAGCGGCTTTAGACTTTTCAACCTTTAAATGTCAATCTAATCAATCTTGTTGATCGACCCGTTTCGAATGGTTGAAGTGCCGGTTTAAAAAGTAAAACGGCACGGCGATAACTAGACATCCCAGTCCCATGATCAACTGGAACGCGGATGCTTTGGACAAGAGCCATAAGCTCACCACGACCGCGACAATTGGCAGTACCGGCCCAAATGGCACCCGAAAACGGCTCCCACCTGGCGTCATCTTCCGGCGCCGGAAGACTAGTACGGCTAAAATCGTCGGGATATACTGTGCAAATCGGGAGACCACCGAAATAGCTGCCAACGTTTGAAACGTCCCTGAAATAGCCAGTGGCACGGCGATGACAAATGAAACTAACATTGCGACGGCTGGAACACCACGGCGGTTACGGTACCCGACGACCTTAGGCATGACCCCGTTATCCGCCATCGACGATCCGATTCGGGGCAAGTAAAATGACTGCGCAGTCGCAATCCCCAAGATGGAGACTAGCGTGCCGACCGCAACGATCGTCTTTCCAACTGGTCCAATCATTTTTTCTAATCCGGCTTGAATTGGTGCTGGATTGCCCGCTAAGTGGGACCCTAAGACCCCAATCGACACGACTTGAATCAGAATATAAAGTAACGCAACCACACTGAGCACGACCACAATGGCGAGTGGAATCGTTCGCTGTGGGTTATGGAACTCCTGCGCGGCGATGGCAATGGCCTCAAACCCAGTAAACGCGTAAAAAATTAAAATTGCAGCGGAACCAAATGCGCTATTGAAGTTCGTGGTTGTGACTACAAACGGCGTAAAGTGCGCGCCGTTAATAAAGAATAACCCAACAATGACAAACAAAACTAACGGAACGAGCTTGGCGATTGTCACCACGTTATTGACTAACTTAGTTAACGTCACCCCGGAAATGTTGATTAAAGTCAGCGTACCTAACAAGACAAAGATCGTGACTGCTTTCCATACTGGCTGCTGGACGACCGGAAAAATTGCACCTAGCGCCGTCGCAAAGGCCGTTGACATCGTGGCCCACGCAATAATACTGATGGCCCAAACACTGAATCCGACCTCGTAACCAACAAAGTCACCAAACGCTGACTTCGCGTAAAGATACGGTCCCCCGTTTGCCTTAAAATACGTCGCGTCTTCTGCGTAACATAACGCAATCGAAATAATGAGCAACATATCAAAAATAAAGACTAAAATACTTGCGGGACCAATCAGGCCTTCCGCTTGTCCGGGCAGGAGAAAAATTCCTGACCCAATAATTGAATTAATTCCTAACAAAATAACACTTAACATGCCAAACTTGGCTTTCAACACTATCATCTCTCTCTTCTTTTGCCACGATTCTATTATTAACGAATCTCCGTTAGCTGGCAAATTTAACGAACGCACTTCGCCCTACTGGAAGGGTTACTTTTGACCCTTGCCCCATAAAAACTTAATCAACGTCTGATCAACTTGTGGATTTTCGTGCAGCTTACTGTGACGCGCTAACTTACCTGTGAATCGTTTTTCCCGATAGGACTTGGCGCGCGGCGCAACCAAATATTTCAACGCTAGTGACGACACGTTCGGTACCGTCCCGTCCGTATGTCCACCGATGTCACCATATAAATTTAAAACGGCAACCTGCTTTGCCGGTAATACTTGGCGCAGCTTCGTCATCTGCCGATACGTGGCGTTCATTTTATTGGGACGACCGTTTGCAGCGAGCTTTAATCCAGCTGGTTGTTGCACGCTTTTCGGAACCCCTTTGAAGTTCAGCCCCGCAAAGTGCCCCGCAATGTTGACTTGTTTCCGTAGCTTAGGTAACCGGCGATTCTGACTATTTTGTAATGAGTAATAAATCAACGAAATGTTGCCTAGTGAGTGTCCCACCATGTTGAAGGACGTGAAGTGGTACTGCTTTTGCAACGCCACAACGACATTTTTAGCCCACCGGCCGTGTTGATTAAAGTTCAATTCCCGATTATTGGCGTAATTTACCTCCACAATTGGGTTAACGGCGCCTTTTTTGATTCGCCCCACTAATTTTACCTGACCGTTCTTTGCGACCATCGCACGGATGACCGTATTAGTCGCACCGGCCTTTTTTGCCGCATCCACCATGTGTTCTTCGGCGTGGTAGCTACTACCCCCACCGTGGAAAAATAGTGTTGGGCGATTCGTGTGAACCACGTTACTAGCCACTTGTTGCCGCCCACAACCACTCAAACCTACAGCAACCAATAAGAGTAGTCCAAGCCACCCCAATTTCATTTTTAGACGCATTGCCGTCCCTCCTCTGATTAACTGTCCTTAACTATACAGCCTTCAAGTAAGGCGAACACAAGCCTAAATTTCAAAAAAGTTGGAATTGTTAGTAACAGTGTACGACGAGGCCATCAGTTAATAAGCCTTTCAATTAAATAGCCAAAGTTGCAGCGACTTGCCGCTCGCCCTAAGATGCTATCTACAAAGGGGGCGACTAGTTATGAAAATCCTAAAATCATTTCTAAGTAGTTACTTTCGCGTTTTGCTATTTTACATTGTCGCGATGTACTTAGTCACCGCCCCGCCAACGGGACCCTTCAGATTCAAGTGGACGCTCTTCAACGTTTTACTGACCGCTTCCTATAGCTTATTTTACCCGGCATTAATTTATCTTTTCCCGCACTTCAAGAAACCCCGCTTAGTCTTAACTTCAGTAGGTACTAAAGCCTTACGTCAAGGCATCCAAGACGATCGTGACAGTGGCCGTGGTTACCGCAACAGTATCAACCCAGTTGCTAGCCGTGAACGTCTATTAATGGAAAAAGAAACCAAGGACGGCCTAATGACTTCGGAACTCTCATTTTTCATCCAGGGCGGCCTGCTGCTAGTTGCCATTCCAGTTTTAGTCGGTACCCTCTTGTTTCATTTAATAAAAAAGCACATTAAAAACGGTTCAAAAAAACCACCAGTCCAAAATTCAACTGGTGGTTCGTCTGTTTAGTTTAAATTAGTTGGCCAGAATCTTAGTACCAGCCGTTTGATTGCCAGAAACTTTGTGCTGCGGACCATGAGCCATAACGACTGGCAACATAGTTTTCAGCTACGCGTTCTTGGTTGGCAGCGGAATAGTCACCGTTCAAGTATGATGAACTTAATTGGTACTTCCCGATGTATTGGCCATTACGAGCAGTGTATGAACCGCCGGATTCCTTGTTAGCAATCCATGCTTTAGCGGCACTGTCACCATTAGTATTAGCTGCAGGAGCTGCGGGTGCAGCCGGTGCTTGTTGTACCGGTGCAGCTGATTGTACGGGAGCCTGTGAAGCAGCTGCTGATTGTGGTGCTTGGCTTTGAACAGGTGCCTGTGAAGCTGCGGCCGATTGTGGTGCTTGGCTTTGAACGGGTGCTTGTGAAGCGGCAGCTGATTGTGGTGCTGCGGATTGCGCTTGTACGTTGACAGTTGAAGTTGGCGTTACACCATTGATTTCTAATTGTTGGCCAACGTAAATCAAGTTAACGTTCTTTAACGCGTTAGCTTTTTCGATGGCAGAAATCGTCGTGTTATGAGTTTCAGCAAGGGAACTTACCGTGTCGCCAGCTTTAACCGTGATGGTGTCGGCATTTGCAGCGGTAGCCCCTAAAACTAGCAAACTAGCTGCGGCGGCAGTTGATAATAATAAACTCTTGATCTTCATAATATAAATTCTTCACTCCTGTGGTTTTGTATTTAGTAATCTGTAGCACTACACCCAGTGGGTTGCAGTACTTAACAACACGAGTTAGTATACCGACCGAATGTAACAGCCCAATAGCAACCGGATTACTATTTTGGCCAATTTCTGTAATATATCGAGGATTTCGTAATATTTTGTAACATTAAGCCCGGGATTGGTTGGGTACGTTAGTTTAGATTAACTCAAGAAATCCGCATTCTTTTCCCATGAAACCGCTCTAAAGTGGCGCCCGTGGCTTTATCTTATGTGCTAAAGCAAGTATAATGATGGGAGCATATTTAGTTTTCGTTAGCCTTAATGTTCAATTGGATTAACACAATTTAATTCGGTAAGAAACCATTACAATTATCCAAACTGCTTTACTTCAAGATTGTAATTGGGTAAATTGACAGCGGACCACTAAGTATTCTATAAGATAAGTATTTTAACCATTCAAACTTTAAAGATTGAGAGATGAACATACATGTGCGGTTTTGCTGGTTGCTTAACTGATCGGACGAAGACGGATAACGCCGCTTACGATCAGACCATCCACGAAATGACGAAAATGATTGTCCATCGGGGACCCGATGACGATGGTTACTTTGCCGACGACAACATTACCATGGGGTTTCGGCGTTTAAGTATCATTGACTTGGCCGGTGGACATCAACCATTGTCTTACGATAATGAACGTTACTGGATGACATTTAATGGGGAAATTTATAACTACGTTGAATTGCGCGCGCAATTAAAACAAGAAGGTTATGAATTCAAGACCAACTCCGACTCTGAGGTTATTCTTGGCATGTATGCCAAATACAAGGAAAACGCCACGAAGTATCTCCGTGGGATGTTTGCCTTTGTTATTTGGGATAAACAGGAAAAGACCCTGTTTGCGGCTCGGGACCAATTTGGGATCAAGCCGTTTTACTACGCCGTCTCTGGTGACGACTTCTACTACGCTTCTGAAAGTAAGAGTATCTATAAGATCTTGAAGGATAAAACGTTTGATAAGAACGCCTTACAAGATTACATGACCTTCCAGTTCGTACCAGAACCAGAAACACTGACTAAACAAATTAAAATGCTCGAACCGGGCTGCTCACTAACTAAGAAGTTAGGTTCAGCACCACGGATCGAACGCTACTATCACCGTGAATTCCATCCCGTTAAACGTTCTGAGGACGAATACGCCCAAAAGATTAAGGATGCTTTGATTGATTCCGTTAAGATTCACATGCGTTCCGACGTCCCAGTTGGTTCCTTCCTATCTGGTGGGATCGATTCCTCGATCATCGTGGCCATCGCTAAAAACTTTAACCCGAACCTTCAAACCATTTCCGTTGGTTTTGAACGCGAAGGCTACAGCGAATTAGACGTCGCCCAAGAAACCGCTGAAAAGCTCGGTGTGGAAAACTTCAGTATGACGATTACGCCAGAAGCCTTTATGAAGGCCTTCCCACACTTCGTTTGGAGTATGGATGATCCGTTGGCTGACCCGGCCGCTGTGCCGCAGTACTTCCTAGCTAAAGAAGCTGTTAAGCACGTTAAGGTTGCTTTGACCGGTGAAGGCGCCGACGAATTATTCGGTGGGTACACGATTTACCACGAACCCGAATCATTGAAACCATTCCGCTACACGAAGCCAATCAACGGTGCCTTGAAGCGAATCGCAACGATGATGCCAGAAGGAATGCGCGGCCGGTCATTCTTAATGCGTGGGACCACGCCATTAGAAAATCGCTACGTTGGTAACGCCTTTATCTTTGGTGAACAAGAAAAACAATTGTTCATGAAAGATTACAATCGCAACCATCCCTTCCAGTCAATTACGCACCCATTCTACGACGAATCAGCGGACTACGATCCAATTAGCCGGATGCAATTTATCGATATGCATACTTGGCTTAACGGTGACTTGTTGCACAACGCTGACCGGACAACAATGGCGCACAGTTTAGAATTACGGACACCATTTGTGGACCGCGAAGTTTACAACTTGGCTGCCGAGATTCCAGCTGATTTACGGATCAGCCACGGCACAACGAAGTACATTTTACGGAAAGCCGTTGAGGACATCGTTCCCGCCCACGTCTTGCACCGTAAGAAGCTAGGCTTCCCAGTGCCAATTCGTTTCTGGCTTAAAGATGAAATGTACGATTGGGCTAAGCAGATTATTAACGACTCACAAACGGACCAGTACTTTGATAAATCTTACTTCTTGAAGTTATTAGACGACCACAAAGCTGGTCTTCGCGATAACTCCCGGAAACTCTGGACCGTTTTGACGTTCATGATGTGGCACAAGATCTACGTTGAAAGTGACCACTTGATGGATAGCCCTGAAGCCAACGCCCTAGCATCAAAGGTTGAGGAGTAACACCCGATGGAAATTATTGTACAAAAATTCGGCGGCACTTCCGTCAAGGACATGGCCGCACGTAAACAAGCCTTAAAACACGTGCAGTACGCGGTCGACCAAGGTGACAAAGTAATCGTTGTCGTTTCCGCAATTGGTCGTAAGGGGGCGCCCTACGCAACCGACTCATTGCTCGGTTTAGTCGGTGCGGACCAGTCCCGACTCACTAATCGGGAATTAGATATGCTCGTTTCAGTTGGTGAAACGATTTCGACGGCGGTCTTTACCGAACTCGCTCGTGAACAAGGCCTTAACGTGACGGCCATGACCGGGCACGACGCGGGGATTGTCACCAATGACGATTATCAAAACGCAAAAATTTTGCGCGTTGATCCTAAACCAATTAAAGACGCCTTCGTCGACGCCGACGTGGTTGTCGTAACTGGTTTTCAAGGCGCAACCGAAAATGGTCACATCACAACGATTGGTCGCGGTGGTTCCGATACTTCCGCTGCCATTCTCGGTGCGGCTTTACACGCTAAACGGGTCGATATCTTTACCGACGTTAACGGCATGATGACGGCTGACCCCCGCTTGGTCACCCACGCGCGCTTCATCAAGAGTATCAGTTATGAAGAGCTCGCCAACATGGCCCACGAAGGTGCGAAAGTGATTCATCCCCGCGCGGTTGAAATTGCTGAGCAGGCCCACGTTCCAATGCGGATTCGGTCCACTTATCAAGAACCGGACGCCCTCGGAACGTTAGTCAGTGACCGCACAACGACAAAGATCGAACACTACCGGACCGTTACCGGGATCGCGCACCAAACTGATTTAACTCAGTTTACCGTGCCAACCGATACGTTAAGTTCGAGCGAAATCTTCCAGTTGATGGCGCAACACGGGTTGAGCGTTGATTTTATCAACATCACGCAACACCAAGTTGTCTTCAACTTAGTGGACGGCGACGCGACCGTTGCCAAAGACTTACTCGCAAACGCCCACGTCACCTGTCAGGTCATTGATCACTGTGCCAAGGTTTCAGTCGTTGGCGCCGGTATCACTGGGACACCCGGTGTAACGGCTCGCATTGTGACGGCCTTGAGTACGCAAAACATTGACATTTTACAATCGACTGACAGTTACACCACGATTTGGGTGTTAGTCAAAGAAGCCGATTTAAAACCAGCCATGAACGCGTTACATGACGAATTTTTAGGCATTGAATAACTCATATTAATGAAGTGAAGGCGCATCTTACTGAATCAGTAATGTGCGCCTTCGCTTTATTTTTATTCAACTAACTTAACTAACCTCAGCTTCGAGGTAGGCCCTTTGCGCCCTACCTCGACAATTCGCTTATTTGCATGTATTCTAGAAACAGTTATTTACGGATTCTATTGAAAAGGACGTAACTAAAAATGAAAGCAAGCGTATTAATTGATAGTTTAAAATTTAAGCAAGTTAAACCCGCCTTGCAAGATGACTTCGACGTCACCATGCTGACACAGGATACCCGGGAAGTTAAGCCTGGCGCAATGTTCATCTGTGTTGACGGATATCACGTTGACGGCCACGATTTAGCTGGCCAAGCCGTGGAAAAAGGTGCTAAGATCCTTGTCGCACAAAAACCCATCGACGTGAACGTCCCTGTCATTTACGTACAAAATACGGAACGGGCTATGGCCATCTTAGCGGACGTCTTTTACGACGCACCGAGTCAAAAAATGCGGATGATTGGGGTCACCGGGACTAACGGGAAGACCACCGTCACCCACCTGATCGAACAAATCTACCGGGACCAACAACAAGCCACCGGTTTAATTGGAACGATGTACCGCAAAATCAAGGATGAAAAGTTACCAACGGCGAATACGACCCCCGATGCCATTACTACGCAACGGACACTCGCCGCAATGCGTGACGCTGGCGTGGAGACCGTTGCCATGGAAGTATCCTCAATCGCCCTCGTGCTTGGACGGGTTTGGGGCATCGACTACGACATTGCCGTCTTCACAAACCTCACCCAAGATCACTTGGATTTCCACAAGACCATGGCCAACTACGCTGAAGCTAAAGCCATGTTATTTGCCCAATTAGGCAACAAGTACGGCGCTAACGGGACCAACAAAGTTGCGGTCCTCAACACCGACGATCCAGTGGGCCGTGAATTCGAACAGTACACCGCTGCGCACGTCTTAACGTTTGGGCTCAAACCAGACGCCATGATCAACGCGCAAAACGTTCAGATTCAGAGCCACGGTACTGAATTCGACCTTTCCGTCTTCGGTCACGTCACCCACGTCACCATGAAGCTCATCGGACAGTTCAACGTTTACAACATGTTAGCCGCCTTTTCAGCCGCATACGCGAGTGGAATTCCCGAAGAACAAATCATCGCTTCACTTGAAAAGGTCACCGGGGTCAAAGGCCGTTTCCAAGCGGTGCCTTCACACACCGGCGTCAGTGTCATTGTGGATTACTCACACACACCAGACGGCCTGTTAAACGCACTTGAAACCATTCAAGACTTCGCTAAAAAAGACATTTACTGCGTTGTCGGTTGTGGTGGCGACCGTGATAAGGGCAAACGACCAAAGATGGCTAAGATTGCCGTTCAACGCAGCACCAAACCAATCTTCACTTCGGATAACCCCCGGACAGAAGACCCAACGGCTATTCTTCACGACATGGTCGCCGGCGTTCCGGATGCTGGTGTTCCCGTCTATGAAGACCGTCACGTGGCAATTGCGAAGGCCATTGAAGCGGCTCAACCAGGCGACGTTGTTTTGATTGCTGGTAAGGGTCACGAAGATTACCAGATCATCGGTCGCACTAAGCACCACTTCGACGACTACGAAGAAGCTGCCAAGGCGTTAGCATTGAAACCAACCATTAACTAGTAATAATAATTCCAGTTATATAAAATAGTCCCAGTTCGAAGTCATAATTTGGCTTTGAACTGGGACTATTTTAATTATATTAACAATACTAATTATGCTTAGACTATCCGCTCCGCCGGACAGGGTTGGGTGCTGTGGGGGGACGGTCCCAGCCACAGCACGGTCTGGAACCTCGATTCAAAGCCGACAATTCACGTCTTTGAATCGCCCCGCAAGCTTGGCGCAAAATTCACCCGCCAATCTTGCCGACACAGCACATCAGCCCTGTCCGACTCCGCTAAAGCTAATGTATTATTGTTAGTTCAGTTAAATACTCGGAGGTTGGCGCTGATAACATCGGTTGTGACGGTGGTGTTGGCGCGGCGCCTTTTCTGCCGAGCTTACACCACGGACGGTCCGGGACAATTGCGGTATTTGCAACTGTTTCGGGCGAGGGGCTAGACCGCTCCCCAGGCTAGCCCCGGTCCCACGACCGTATGTTGTCAGCGCCAACCGGACTGGTTTCTAACCATCTACCGGATTACAAATAACTGGTTTCGTTCCAGCGTTTAATCGTGAAGTTTTGGTTATCGTACGTCTCTAAGACCGTTAAACTATCGTTGTCAACGATTCCCGTCCCGACCGTCTGACCGTTTACGACGAGGGGCTGACGCAAGTCTTTGACTGCAACGTTCAATAGCCCTTTAATGCCAAAAGTGGTCGTTAAACCGTGCGAAACAATCAAAATCGGTAAGGGACTGTCCAACCCGACCGTTGCGACGGCATCGTGAATCGCCGCCGTCACCCGGTTTAAAAATTCTGGGTAGCTCTCACCACCGGTAGATAACTCAGGCTGGTACTTTTCTGGTTGATTAACGCATACGTCATACTGCTCATGGGGCTCAACTGTCGCCTCAATTTGACCTTCCCACTTGCCAAAATCCATTTCTTTCAGCCTTGAATCCAGCGTGATTTCATCCTGCCAGCGATTGGGCGCTACCACGTACTCGGCCGTATTTAGTGCTCGCAGCTGGGGGCTACTGTACACTTTGGCAAAGCGAACGTCCTTTAAATACGCTCCGGCCCGCTTGGCACCATCGATGCCACTTGCCAGCAGCGGCGAATCACAGCCACCGCCCTGAAAGCGGTGCTCGACGTTATACTGCGTTTGGCCATGGCGAATAAAATAAAGTTCCATTATATCCCTCCGTTCGGGGGTTACTTCAGAAAACTAGTTTCGTTCCATTTTTTTAAATTAAAATGTTCGTTATCTGTCGTTTCAATGACCGTTACACTGCCGTTATCCACGATACCGTTGCCGATGGTCTTCATTAACTGACCATTCATGTAAAACGGATCACGTAACTGTGCAACCGGCACACCGAGCAAGGTCTTGACCGTCATCGTCGTAACTAGCCCATGCGCAACTACTAGTAAAGGTAGCGGGTTATCAGTCCCAGCTGCGGCCACGATTTTACGAACCGCCGCCGTTGTTCGATCCACAAACGCCGCGTAGCTTTCACCGCCACCCGCTTGGCTAGGGTCGTACTCCCCCGGTTGTTTTAACAAGACTTGCGCGTAAGCCCGAGGTTGCACTTCATTTTCGGCCTGCCCGTCCCAGGTCCCAAAGTCGAACTCTTTAAAACCAGGTTCGACGGTAATTTCCGGTTGCCACTGATTGGCAGCCACCACGTACTTCGCCGTATCCATTGCCCGCTTTTGCGGACTGCTATAAACTTTGGCGAATTGTGTGTCCGCTAGATATTTGCCAGCGGCTTGTGCATCAACGATTCCATCCGGTAGTAACGGTGAATCAGAACGACCACCCTGAAAACGGTGTTCCAGGTTAAACTGCGTCCGGCCGTGCCGAACAAAATAAATTTGCATGGGACTTCATCCTTCCAACGATCCTTATTCTTCTCTATTCTACCCGTGTTCTTTAAATTGATAAAGTATCCGCTTACGCGCAACCACAAAAATTAATTCCATAACAAGTAAGAGCAGCCCCACGTTTTAATCGTAAGACTGCTCTGATAGTAGTTTCAAATTAAGAAATTAGGCTTCAGTGGCCCCTTCAGTAATCGGTTTGACCATGTGTTCATATGGATGCACACCAATCATTAACTGACCGTCAACGGTGAACCCTTGGCGGTGGTATAACTTGGCCGCACGTGGATTGCCATCATCAACGTTCAAGCTGAGTTTGGCAGCGCCCAAACCACTGACCAACTTCGGTAACGCCGTTAATAACTGGCTGCCAACCCCGTGACCCTGCGTTTGCGGGTCCACGGCCAGCATGCTGAGGTACCATTCGCCAGGACGCGCTTCACCACCTAATTCTAGTGGCGCCGTAAAGCCGGAATGCTCACCAGAAACACGTTTTAACAAGTCGTTGACCGCAACCTCATTGTGGGCGGGATGCCCAAACGCGACCCCCACGACCTTATCTTTAAGGGTCGCCACAAACGTTTGCGCTAACCCATCCAGGTTTTCCGGCAACGAATAGAGCTTAGTTAACATGTCTAGCAAGTCAGCCTCACTGACATCCTTCAACACCGGCATCTCCATATCCCGATAAATCATTGCAATCAACGGTGCAATCTGTGCGCCATCTTGTGGCTGCGCTTTACGAATCTGCATACTTGTCCTACCTCCGTCGTTTTTTCTACCCTAACAAATCTTTCAACACATCGTCAATCTTTTAGCTTACCTTGATTGCGGCGATGTTCGATTGTCATCACCCAAGTCGTCACTGGTACGGTCAAAATAACCCCCATCAGAGAAAACAAAACCATGATGACTTCCGCGACAAAAATCTTATTATTGATCACACTCCCAAAGGAATAGTGTAACCCTGAAAACCAAATAAACAGTGCCAAAAAGCCCCCGAAAAAACCGAAGAACAGCGTGTTAAACGTCGTCCCAATAATTTGCTTACCAACACTAATCCCGTCAATGTAGAGGCGCTTAGCCGTCACCTGCGGATGTTGTTCGATAATCTCACTCAATCCCGCCGCAATCGCAATGCTAGCTTCCGCAATCGCACCGAGTGTACTCAGAATGGCTTCCGTCACCGCGACCCCGACAAACGAAACGCCAATCGTCAGCGACATGCCTTCCAAATCTTCACTATCTTCTAGGCTAAAGCCCTGCGCCATGATCCAGTGCTCGACCGGAAAAATAATGAGAATTAAAACGACCATTACGATCAATGCGGCAATGTAAGCCGTTTTAGCCGCTAACTCGTTGTCTTCGCCAAAGAATATCGTGAAGGCCAAGATAATCGTACCGATCACTAATGAGACGCCCATCGCTGGAAAGCCCCACGAAATCAAGACGACCGCTAGAAATAGCAGGCCAAAATTAAAAATCAAACTGAGAAAGGCGGTCGCACCGGTTTTGCCACCGATGATCGTCATCAAAATAAATAATACCAATCCTAAAACCGTAATCGTACTCATGATGGCTTCACCTGCTCCCCGGGCATCAGCCGACTAGCCAGCCAGCTCGCCACCGGAATCGCTAAGACGATCCCAATCCCAGAAATCAAACTTTGGACCATTCCAAGGGACATGTTCATTGTGAAGGTGTAACCCCAATTATTGCCGTTTCGCAAATAGAGTAACGTCATCGCAAACGTATCCGCCATAAAAATCAGGAATAAGACGTTGATGAGCGGTCCCATGATTGAATGGCCAATTTGCAACCCGGATTTAAAAATCTGGTTAGGTTCAATGTCTGGTCGCTCCGTTTTCAACTGAAAGAGCGACGCTACAATATCCGTTGATTCGTCCATCACGGCGCCCAGCGACCCTAAAATCGTTTCAACTAAAAATAAAGGCCGCGGCACCTGGGTGACGTACTGCATTGATTCATAAGTCACACCGCGTTCATGCGTCACCGCAAACACGGTCAGGCTAATCACGACAGCCAGGCCGGTCCCAGCCATGGTTGCGCCAAAGGTGACCCACATTTGACGACCCCACCCCAGGACGAGCCACAGGGTCAGCGCCGCAAAGATAACGGCGAGAATGCCAAACAACGTGTAAACGTGCCCACCGTTTGTCGCCAAATCGATTTGGATGGCGGCGTAGAACAACGCCGCGTTTAAGGCCACGCTCAAAAATGCCATGAACCCACTAAACCGCATAATTAATAGCAATAAGGCAAACGCTAGCCAGACGACAAACGCTAACGCCGTATCGCGTTTTAAGCCTTGAATCGTGACCGCACTGTGCCGATTGGCCGGGATTCGAACGAAGACTTGATCCCCGCGCCGGTACGCTTGATCCATCGCGCCAGATTGCGTGTAATTATTTTTAATCCGATAAGTTCTCCCCTGATGCTTATGGTTCAAAATCCGCACCGTGACGGTCTGAACCGCATCCACATCCTTATTTTCAAACTCATCGGTGGTTTTCGTCCGGCTGCTGGCCGTGACGTGTGTGACCTGGGCGACCGTCTGCCGGTAGAAGCCGGCGTTAAAGCGCGTTAGGCCCACGCCAATTAGGCCGACCACCACGATAATGATGGTCAGCCACAGGCCCCCGCGTTGTTTTATCCGCTGTTTCAAAATTTCACCCTTTTTCGTTCTAAGCTAACTTTAAGCTTAGCACTTCACTACTATCAGCAGTGTTTTAGTCAACCATTCTTTACCAGAAACTAAGCTTCTACTCGAACTCTTAAGGCTTTTAACCAAACTAACTCTTCATTGGCATTGCTTCGTTGCGCAAACTTTAGGCCGGCATCAATCAGTTCGAGCGCACGTTTGGGCTGATGATTGACTTGCCACTCGTACACGGCTTGTAACTTAAAGTTAGCCAGTGGTTCATACCGTTTCAATAATTGCTGAACGCCCTGATCCTGATACCACCCGATAATTTGTGGTGCCGGGTGTTCACTGAATAGGTTCCAATAAAGCGTTGCGGTCATGTAGCGGGCCAGATCAGCTGGCGGCACTAAGTTAAAGCTCGGTTCCAACCGGCTCAACCCAGCTAAGAGATCCGGCGTGCTGAGCCCGTGTTGTAGTCCCCACTCTAGGATCAAAAAGGCCTGGCGAACGACTAAATAATTCTGGTTCCCGCCGTTACGGGGCATGACGATCATTGCAGCATCTAAATCAGCAACACTACCAGTTTGCATTTTTAGTGCGGTCGCAGTAGCCGTGACGTACGCAGCGGTCATTGCGGCCGTTGATTCACGGGCAGCCCGAAACTCTTGTGCGGCGGTCGGCCGACCATGAAAATTCATCGGTAACAACTGACCAACTTTTAACGTATTTGCCCAGACCCAAATAATAAAAATAAACAACCACAGATTGAAGTCCCAAGTAAACTGCATCATTGTGACGAGACTCAAGACAATGGCCAATAAATTAAACAGCCCGCCCCCAAAACAGTACAGGGCGTGATTAAAGCGTTTAGGATCAACCGGCGGCATTGCGACTAAGTGCGGATAAGCCGTCAGTGGGCGTTGAAATTTCCAGTGACCGTCAACTTTACAAAGTTGATACCGAAACCCAACCAGGGCCACGACCCGCGCCCCAATGAGGCGATAGCCAACCCACTGCCCGAGATCATAAATCAGGGTAGCGAGTAGTTCACTGGCAATTAGCGCCAACCCTAACCACCCGATTGTGGCAATAAATGATCCAACAACCTGCATTTAAATTCCTCCAACTAAAAATTGATTTTATCGTCATTAATATGCCCATTATACCAAAATAAGGCAGTCCGTTACGGTTACCCGTAGCGAACCACCCATTCATTTGGTCAAACCTTTACTTTTGACAGCGGTCACTGCTCATTAATAAAATGCGTCCCCTCGGAATCGAACCGAGATCGCAAGGACCGAAATCTCGCGTGCTATCCATTACACTAAGGACGCCCGTAATTTCATGGTAACACTTTTTAACGCCGGCGATGCTTGACCACGGTGAAAAAGTGCAAAATGCTAGCCAACAAAATGTAAAAGATAACGACGAAGGCGCCGTAGTACGTCCAGAAATTAGTAAGTGGGATCAACCGGCCCAAACCAGCTTCAATCCCCATAGTCAGTAACGCCATGACGGCAATCATGAAGAACAGTTCAACGTAACGTTTCATCGTATTATCATCCCTTTCCACTTTGCGAGCCGCCTTTTGGCCCACGCGTTCGCCTTCTGCCTGTTTTTTAGGCGTTAATTTCTTCATCCCCCAAGTACGCGTGATGACGATCTCGCGCAACTTAATGAGACCACCCATCGTCAAAAATTTGTCCATGGTTTTAAACGCTGCGTCGGTTACTCCGGTCAGGTAATTTTCAACGCCTCCAGCGTAGCAGTCAGTAATCGTGACGTAGTGCTTATTTTTAAACTGATCCGGGACTGCCTCGCCAACCGCGTTATACCGGGCAATCCGACTACGGAAACAGTCCAAAAAGTTTTTCATGACACCGGATAAACCGCCTAAATAAGTTGGTGCTGCCAAAACCCACACGTCGGCCGCTTGCAACTTAGCCGATAACTGGTCTAACTCAGGATTGGGCAAATTATCATGGTCCGGAACTAGGGTGTAATCGTTTAAATTGACTAGTTCCGTTTCAGCACTAGTGGCCGCACCCTTTAATACGGCTTTCAGCATTTGACTCGTAACCCCGTCCGGATTATGGGTTCCTAGAATTCCAATAACCCTCATAGCCATCCCTCCTTTATTCGTCATTTCCATTTTACCGCACTTTTACGTTCAAATACGTATACAAAACGAACGCAAACCATTAAAGTGGCTAATGATGTTCACTTTTGACAAAAACGATTGACAATCAATTAAGGTCTTGTTTTAATAAACGTAAGTACAACTTTACCAATCTTGTACAGTCTGTTCGACAACTTGCAGACTTAAAAACAGCCAACCTATTCCGGACTAATACGCAGACGGATGGGACGGTTTTATTGCGACGCTTAAGGCCGCAAACGCCGGGATGGCGTAGTTGTTCACTTTGAGAAGCTGCATAATGGTTTGGCGTACGCACCAATGGGGGACCGTCGTGCAGTCACTCTAAATTGAAGCCGAAAGGACACAGTTAGATATGGCTAACTATCAAGAATCTGAAGCTGCACTCGCAAAGAGCGCTACTTTAATCAACATTTTTTCTGAGAAGATTTGGCGCCAAATCATCATTGCTCTGGGGAACAGTGATGATGGCCTAAACGTGACGGATATTACCGCCATGGTCAACATTTCGCGCCCCGCCGTCTCACACCACTTGCGATTAATGCGCGAAGCGGGTGTGATTGACATGCGGAGTAACGGGGTCGAGCACATTTATTTTCTCACCTTGCGTGATCCGTTGAAGCAATTGCAAGCAACCTTTGATACTTTAGCGGCCGACACACTCACTGCCGGTGGCAAATAGGTTTAACAAAAAATGGTATTTCAGAAGATTTTTTCTGAAATACCATTTTTTGTTATATTTAGACGTTTGATTTTATACTGACAGCTAAACCGGCAATCGACTCAAATCATCCGGTAACGGGGCTTCAAAGTAGACCTGAGTTTGTTCGAACGGGTCGTAAAAACTCAGGGTAGCTGCGTGCAGCGCCTGGCGTTGAATCAACTGCTGATCACCGCCATACAGCGCATCCCCGAGTAACGGGTGCCCTAAACTGGTCAGATGCACGCGAATCTGGTGCGTCCGGCCAGTCACGAGTTCTAAGCGAACCCGACTAACATCAGCGGTCGCATTAGTCGCAACCACCTCATACTTAGTCACAGCGTGTTTCCCCGTCGCCATCACTTGGCGCCGCGGCGACTCATCTGGTCGGCCAATTGGTTGCTCAATGACGCCTTTAGATGGTTGAATGGTTCCCTGAATCCAAGCTAAATAAGTCTTATGCAAGGTGGCCTTCAACTGCGGGTCAGCCAAGATACTCTGAGCGACCCGGTGCTTTGCAACTAACACTAACCCACTCGTGTCCCGGTCTAAACGAGTAATCAAATGGGGCCGCTGATTAGGCGCTTGTTGTGCAATTAAGTACCCCTTGATCCGGTTAACGAGCGTCGCTTCCCGGTCACTGGGACCCGGAACACTGGTGAGTCCTGCCGGTTTATTGACAACTAACCAATTATCATCTTCAAAAATAACCGCTAACGATTCGTTATTGACCGCAATTTCCGGGTCCGGGGCTTCGTTAGCTAACCGTAACCCCGCTACGTCACCGTTATTGACCGTTATGACACCAGTCACCGGGTGATCATTGACGAGAAACTGCCCCTCACCGTGTTTAACGGCCTTGATGAGCCGCATACTGATTCCGTGAGTCGTTAAAAAGTGCTTCATGGAAACCGGGGCGCCCCGGTGCTGCCAGACAAATTGCATATTGAAAATCCTTTCTGAAACTCAGGCTAAAAAATAACCCTTAGTTGTTGGTCTTTATACCAAATCTTAACAATTATGCTTATACAAGCATGGTATAGTTAGGTCATTATAATGCCATAATTTGGGGGAATTAATGATGCATTTTCCACGTCGTTCTGAGTGGTATTACGTTACGCTCAGCTTGGTCATCCTTGGGGGAATTGGACTGGCCTTCTTCATGATTACCAACCGTTTCAATGCCGATCGCACCGTCACTAAAGCATCACCAACCACCGTTATTACGCGGGCTAAGTCCCGTCCGCACAAGACTAAACATGCCGACAAGCCACTCCCAACGGTTGTCAAAAATACCAATATTGACCAGTACCTGACTAAGCTACACTTTTCAGGTACCGCCCTAGTCGTTCGCAATCATCAGGTCATTTTAAGAAAAGCATACGGCGAACGCGACCGGGAAGCAAAAACACCCAACGAAACCACGACCCCTTACTACATTGGGTCAGCTCAAAAAGCCATCATCGCGACCGCAATTTTACAATTACAAGATCATCACAAATTAAAAGTGACCGATCCAATCGCAACTTATTTTCCAGACTTTCCTAACGGTCATAAAATCACGTTAAAGAACTTGCTCAACCACACGTCCGGCATCGTCGGTCACCACGAAACCAGCACTGCAATGACGCCCGCCGCCCTCGTTAAGGATATCGAAAAACAGGGGATTCGCGCACAACCCGGTCAGTGGCACTACCTTGATAGTAACTACACGGTGCTCGCCTACTTGGTCGAGAAGTTGAGCGGCCAATCGTTAATGACTTATTTACAAAAAAACATCTTCCAACCGGCGGGCATGACCGAGACTGGCACTTACCAGACTTTTGATCAGATTTCTAACCATTCCGTCGGTTACCAAGTCAAAAACGGGCAGTACGTTCATCCCCAACTAGGCGACTTGTCACAGTTGTTTGGCGTTGGTAATCTTTACATGCCGGTCGACGACATGTACCGGTTCGACCACGCCCTAATGACTGGTCGGCTAATTTCCAAGGAAGCGCGTAAAGCCATGTTTACACCGGGCAGCTCGTCGACTTACGGTATGGGCTTTTACTGTAATCCCGGCAGCTATAGCAGCCACGGGATCGTTAGCGGCTGGAACGTCGCCAATAGCTTCAGTCCCAGCGGGCTAACGTACGTCGTCATCATGACGAATGTTCAAAATAACATTGCTTCATTCGGACACGTCACTGGTAACATTTACGGTCTGTTGAACCAAGCCGACACAGACGCAACTGCCCAGCCTGCCAAAAACTAGGCTGGCGTATCGGAAGGCGATTCGTGCGCCGCAGCCCGAATCGTTGCCATAAAGGTTTCGCCATACTTTTCGAGCTTGCTTTGCCCCACGCCGCGGACCGTCAAGAACGCCGCGTCCGTTTCAGGCATCACGTCGCACATTGAATGTAACGTTTTATCAGAGAAAATAACAAACGGTGGCACTTGCTGATCTTCGGCTAACTGACGACGCAAGGTTCGCAACTGTTCAAATAACGCACTATTTTCCGGCACGGACTGTTGAACAGTTCGTGCCGTTTTGCGGTAAACTTGCCCTTCGCCTTTCAAAATTGTGACGCCCATTTGGGTCACCGATAACGTTGGGTACTGGCCACCAACGGCTTGCAAATAGCCCGCCGCGGTCAAGAAATCAATCAGTTCACTGACACTCTTCTGCCGCTGATTAGACATTAACCCGTACGTCGATAACGTACTCAGGTTGGACTCACGAATACGTTGATTATTGGCGCCGGTCAAGACTTGCGCGACCACGCCCTTACCAAACCGCGAGTGCAACCGCACAACGCAGGACAAGACTTTTTGCGCGTCAGTCGTAATATCTTGCGCTTCCCGGTCGTCGGTACAGTTACTGCACCGGCCGCACGGTTCCGAAGCTTCCCCGAAGTACTTCAAAATAAACTGTTGAAGACACCCTTGCGTATTGGCGTACTGCGTCATGACCTGCAATTTATGGTAAGCGCGGTGTTTATGTTCATCGTCCATCTCGGATTCATCAATGAAGAAATGTTGCAACTGAGTATCGGCCGGTCGAAAAATAAGAATGGCTTCACTCGGCAAGCCGTCTCGCCCCGCACGCCCAGCTTCCTGATAATAAGCTTCCAACGTTCCCGGCACCTGCGCGTGGATCACGAAGCGCACGTTACTCTTATCAATGCCCATCCCAAACGCGTTGGTTGCGACCATCACATCGACCCGGTCAAATAAGAAATCTTCTTGATTTTTACGACGTACATCGTCATCTAACCCCGCGTGGTACGGAGCGACCTTAACGTGGTGTTTTTGTAACAAAGTGGTTAAGCGCATGACTTCCTTACGCGTGCTGGCATAGATGATTCCCGCTTCACCGTGATTGACCTTTAAATAGTCTAAAATATAGCGGTCCGTATCCTGATCCTTAACGACCGTTAGATTTAAATTATCCCGGGCAAAGCCCGTATTGACTTCTCCTTTAGGATCGATTGCCAGCCGTTGACAAATATCTTGGGCCACTTGTTCCGTAGCCGTTGCGGTCAACGCCAAGACTTGCGGATGCGTCGGCAATTGTTCGATTGCCGTACTGAGCGCTAGGTAGCTCGGGCGAAAGTCGTGACCCCACTGGGAAATACAGTGCGCTTCATCAATCGCCAATAAATCAATCGGCAGTTGCCCCAGCGCCCGGATAAAGTAATCTGAATCCAGACGTTCCGGTGCAACGTACAGCAGGGTGTAATCCCCTGCACGCAATTCTTGTAACCGTTCATTAATGGCTTGGTTGCTCAGCGAACTGTTAATGAAGGTCGCCGCAATCCCGTTGTCATTTAACGCGTCGACCTGGTCTTTCATTAATGAAATCAGTGGTGAAACGACCACGGTCAATCCCGAAAAAAGCAACGCCGGAATTTGGTAGCACAAAGACTTACCGCCACCCGTTGGCATGATGGCCAGTGTATTTTCACCAGCCAAAACTTGCTCGATGACAGCTTTTTGACCGGGCCGAAATTCATCGTACCCAAAGGTCGTTTTCAATACTTGTTGCGCCGCCGCTAAATCCATCTCCGCACTCCTCTTTCTGTGTAATCATTGGTTTCATTTTACAGGGTATCCTAGGCAGATACAACTTAGCTTCTCGAACCTACTATTTCCTATTTACGCCAAATGAAAAAGGAACCGTGACCAAAATCACGATTCCTTTATTATAAAATTGAACACCATCGGCGCAACGTGCTTTTCGCCGGATAACACGACAATTACCCGCTACTCTGAACACGTTTTTCGTATGTAACCCTACTTAGCCTGCTTAGGTCGACCCCGGTGATCAACTAAGCCTTCCATGCCGCCTTGACGATACTTGCGAACCCAAGTATAAACTTGCGGGTAGGAGACGTTAAATTGATCGGCTGCCTGCTGATAGTTGTTCTCATGGGCCAACGTATACTTCACGATGGCGATTCGTTCTTCTAGCGTTGCGCGTCGTCCACGCTCCATGGCAAGGCCCCCTTTCATTCGTCCAGATTTCATCATACCAAGAGTCACTCAATTTTTATAGCTTTTTTCACGTAACTTTATCGATTCATTTATTTTTTTAACCAGCACTACCAAGCGCTTCGATAACTCAACTGCCAAACTTAATTTTTGATAGTTTGCTTTTTAGTTGCAAATTAGAACGTATGTTCGTATAATGTTATCGAGGTGATTTTCATGAATGAACAAAGCTTAACGGTTAACTACGCTAATCAATATAAAATTTTAAAATACGATCCTTTTATGCTCTACCTAAAAGTAACCCCCATCGCTGATCAAACTCAGCCCATTCACTGCATTATCGTCAAACACGCCCTGACTTTATTATACCAATTGCAACCTGACGCGCGTTTAGCACTGTATGGCCATTACAACCGTCGTCACCAGTTTGTCATTACAAAATTTATGGTGCGGACACCAGTGCAATCATTGGCAAGTTAACGGACAATCTGCGTACAATGAACTTACCCAGACCAGAGGAGTGATGTACATGTCATCAGCTTTGACTATGCTGGAACGTCGAATTTCGAACAACCTCAATTGCCTCTACTTACTGAATCGTCCGGTTTATCAGGTTCAAACTGATAAGCGACTCACGCTGGCTAAAGAATATTCCCTAGCCGGTAACGTGACCGCAATCTTTCAGGATGACCAGCAACGGTGTCACATCAGTTTTACGCACCGCAACGAACTCGTCATTGCTGAAAAGAAAGTGTTCACTTGCAGTGACGCTAACATATCACCATCATATCACGATTTCTTGCAATCATTTGGCTACCACCTACCTACCGAAGAACCTGTCGGCACCCTTACCCCAATCAATCGGCCTAGCATTTTAATGTCCGCAAACGTACTGCCTAACATGCCAGACCACTACATCATTATCGATTGTGAATTCGGCAACCTCTTCCGCCGAACTAGTGCTTCCAATACGATCAATTGGCAAGTCTTCAAGTTTTCAGGACTTAAAACCAATATTTTCCAACTAAGCGCAATCAGTTTTAAGGACCATCGTCAGACCGCGATTTTCTTCAATCGTTATTTTGACAACCCGAACTTCCTACCCGAAAAGAAAATTACCGGTTTAGCGGAAACGGGGCTGACCCTTCCTGAGTATGAGCGGCAAGGTGATGCACTCGCAATCATCCAGACGTTTATCTCCCAAGTACTAACGCCACAATTACCGTTAGTCTTTTGGGATCAGACCCAAGATATCAAATACTTACGGCGCACCATTGCGACGCACTATGCTGAATTAACCCCCAAAGAACAAGCTGTCGTCACGGCCCCCATTACCATCTTCGACGCGCAGGCGTTCACGAATACCATCATCAATCACGGCAACCACAAGTCTGGCTACCATGATCTGCCCTTAAACGGCCTCGCCGCGCTATTTAACATTACGAATCCGAACCAACATAACGCCATCTGGGATGTTCAGACAACTGAACTAGTCATGCGTAAGATGACCCACCTCTACGCACAGACCCCGGTCAAGACCGTGCAACCCGCACCCATCTTTGCCCCGACGCCTACCAGCACCCCCGCGATGCGGACCCGTCAGCAAAGCAAACATGCCAAGTACGCACTCGTTCACAAGTTACACGCCCGGGGCAAGACTTACCGGGAGATTGCGGCGGTGACCGGCATCAGCATCAGCGGCGTCAATTACATTTTAAAAAAGGCAGTGACGACTAGTCCCACTAACGGTGTAACCCCCGGCCTGGAAAGCGTATAATAAGCTTAACAGTACACAAAGGAGTGTTATTAAACTATGGAAAAACGTATCAAGGGCTCTTGTACCACGATTTTAGTCGGTAAAAAGGCTTCAATCGATGGGTCAACCATTATTTCACGTAACGACGACGGGCACGAAGCCCTCGACCCAGAACGGTTAGTTGTCGTTAATCCTGAAGACCAACCTAAGCACTACCAGTCAGTTATCAGTAAGGTTCAGGTGACATTACCTGATAACCCACTGCGCTACACTTCCATTCCTAATTCAATTCTAACCAACGGGACTTGGCCAGCTGCCGGTATCAACAGTGAAAACATCGCAATGTCCGCGACGGAAACCATTACGACCAACTCACGCATTCAAGGTGCCGATCCGTTGGTTGCGGGTGGTATCGGTGAAGAAGACCTCGTCACCTTAGTGTTGCCTTACATTCACAGCGCTAAAGAAGGGGTCACCCGTTTAGGCGCCCTCTTAAAAGAATACGGGACTTACGAACCAAACGGGATCGCCTTTTCTGACAAAGACGAAATCTGGTGGTTAGAAACCATTGGCGGGCATCACTGGGCTGCTAAACGCATCCCCGATGACGCTTACGTGGTCGCACCTAATCGCATGAACATCGACGATTTTGACTTCAACGCCGCCGATACGATGGCTTCTGACGATTTAGAAGACCTCATTGCGACCTATCACTTAAACCCTGACTTTGACCGGGTTAACTTACGCCACATCTTCGGTAGTTCATCCATCAAAGACACGGTTTATAACAACCCCCGGGCTTGGTTCGGTCAGAAATACTTTACACCGGACGTTCAACAAGACCCAATGGAACAAGACTTACCATTCATTTGCCACGCCAACCGCAAAATTTCGATTGAAGACGTGAAGTTTGTCTTGAGCTCCCACTTTGAAAACACGAAGTATGACGTTTACGGGAGTGGCACTGAAGCCGAAAAGAAGTTATTCCGGCCAATCGGGATCAACCGGAACCACGATGTCCACATCTTACAAATTCGTAACGACGTTCCCGCCGAAATCGCTGGGATTCACTGGTTAGCCTTCGGTGCCAACACGTTTAACACGGTCGTTCCTTTCTACGCTAACGTTAACGATACGCCAGCAAGCTACAAGGACGCGAACGGCACGTTTAACTTAAACGACATGTACTGGTTGAGCTGCACCACTGCTTTGCTTGGTGACACCGACTACGACTTCTACGTTGACATGCGGAACAGCTACGAACTTGAAGCCATGAGTGCCTACCGTAAGCTTGAAAACGACACCGACGCTGATTTAAGCAACCACGCTGACACCACCGCCTACTTGGAAGCTGCTAACCAACAACTGGCCGACACTGCCATGAAACTCCAAACCAAATTATTGGGCGAAATGGTCATTGCTGGTTCTGAAAAAATGAAATTACGTTATAATTTGAACGACTAATAAATCGCTCAACGGTGCAGGTTGATCTTGCATTTAAATGGTGATTTCATGAGTGATAATTAATTTAATTTTAATTTTATTGTTTACAATCACAGAAATAGTGCTAATATAAATGGCACAAGATAAAAAACGTAGGAAAGAGGAGTACGATTAATCAACCTGCCAGTGAATCGGGGATGAGTGGAAACCCGACCAGTACTTGATTAATCCGAAAAACACTTTCTTAGTTGCTAACTGAAATAACTACGTTAAAGTAGGATTAGCCGTTAACCGGTACGTTATCATCGGTGGAGTATGTTCGTACTCTATTTAGAGCTGGTCTGCATTTTGGCAGACAACTTGGGTGGTACCGCGAAAGAAGTCTTTCGTCCCTTGATAATTCAAGGGACGGAAGGCTTTTTTCTTTTATCTTGAAAAATCTATGTTAATCAATAAATTATTTTAAAGGAGTTCCGACTTATGCATTTAATTATTCCAAAGGATTACGATCCAAAATTATCCGTTAAAGAAACCCAACAAGCGATTCGTTATATTCGTGAAACTTTCCAAGAAGAATTTGGTAAGCAATTAAACCTATCACGGTTATCTGCTCCCATGTTCGTTGAAAAGAAAACTGGTTTAAACGATAACTTAAACGGGGTTGAAAAACCGGTCTCCTTTACAATGCAGGATATGGGCGACGAAACGATTGAAATCGTCCACTCATTAGCTAAGTGGAAACGGGTCGCTTTGAAACGTTACGGCTTCGACATGCACGAAGGCCTCTACACGAACATGAACGCAATTCGTAAAGACGAAGATTTAGACAACTACCATTCAGCTTACGTTGACCAGTGGGACTGGGAAAAAGTGATTGCCAAAGACGAACGTAACGTCCAAACTTTGGAAGACACGGTCAAAACCATTTTCAAAGTTATCAAACATATGGAACACGAAGTTTGGTACAAGTTCCCTAAAGCCGTTCACCATTTACCAGACGAAATTCACTTCATCACCACTCAAGAACTAGAAGATATGTACCCTGACATGACGCCGCGCGAACGCGAAAACGCCATCTGTAAAAAATTAGGCTGTGTCTTCTTAATGCAAATTGGTTGGAAGTTAAACAGTGGCAAACGTCATGACGGCCGCGCACCTGACTACGACGACTGGAAATTAAACGGCGATATCCTCTTCTGGTACGAACCATTAGACCAAGCCATTGAAATTTCCAGCATGGGAATTCGGGTTGACGCCGACTCAATGAAGGCCCAATTAAAAGACGCCGACGCTGAAGACCGGTTAAGCTTGCCATATCACAAGATGATCTTGGACGCCTCCGTCCCTTACACCATTGGTGGTGGGATTGGTCAATCCCGGCTCTGCATGTTATTGCTTGGTAAAGCCCACGTTGGTGAAGTCCAAGCCGCACTTTGGCCACAAGCCATGATCGATAAGTGCGAAGCTAACAACATCCACTTACTTTAATAAAAATTGATATTAGTTGCGGGTTCCCATTGGTTAGTTAGCTTGGCTTAACTAGTAACCAGTTAACTACCAATGTCACTGAATTCAATCTAAAACCAAACCTAATACGTTTAAAGTGACACAACCATCAAATATCAAAATAGCTCACGGAAAATTTGAAATTTTCCGTGAGCTATTTTTCACTTAATGAAAATGTTCATATAATGATTGCCCGCTAATGATTATTGGCATTATGCCCTGTGAATCACTAACTTGAATTCCATGACGCGTTAAGTAATCTAGTAATTGTGGTAAGTAATCCCGTACCTGAGCGTTTAAATCAAGCGTCCACGTCCGCTTCGCCGTCATTAGCATAATTTGAAAATAATCCGGGTTAATATCAAACACTGAAGTTCGCTTGCGAGTGCGGTACTGAAGCGCCACACCCCGTAACTGTTCATAGCGAATGACCGTTTTAGTAGGTTGCCGCATGAGCAGCTCCTTAAATTTAACCAATGTTTTAGTGGAATACTGATTGAGGATAAGACCTGATTGGGTGATCACCCAATAATCGCTAACTGCAACGGGTAAGACGACGATTACACCGAGCCCCATAACCGCACCAAAAAGCCACCATGGCTGGTAGCCAAATCCTGTGAATAGTAAGCTAACCAATAGCCAAAATAAAACTAGCCCCACAGCTCGTTTCACGTTGAAACGTTTTCCAACCAAATAAGGCTTTTTAAAAAATGGGCTTCCCTGGACAAGTTCATCTAATGAAATATTGTAAAAATCCGATAAAGCCAATAAGTTATCGATCGACGGTACTGCCCTACCAGTTTCCCATTTAGAGACAGCTTGCGTCGTCACAAATAGCTGACTTGCAAGTTGGGATTGTGTTAACCCCCGCTGCTGCCGTCGTAATTTTAACATCGCCTGTAACCGCATTTTCTCGCCCCCCTAATTTTCCTCCCTAGCATACGTTCGATGCCGCTTAGTCGCAATCAACTCATGGTTGATGGTCACTTCACTTGGCATTTAAGTCATTCAAGATTTGCTGAACTTCCATTTCCAGATCTGATTGCTGATTAATCAACTGTTCTGAAGACCAGCCCAACACATCGTGTGGTAGCCACCACCGTTTCATCTCTTGGGGGCCAAAGTCCCGCGTTCGAGTCTGATGCCGAGTTAAGGTCGTTTTAAAATCAACATCAAAATAGTAAGTCAGTGCCTTCGCAAACGGCCCCGCCAACTTTCTTAGCATTTCTTCATAGCGTTTACGGGCCAAGATTCCTTCTACAATAACGACGGGCACCCGGTGATTACCATAGGCCGCAATCTGCTTAATAAGATCAATTGATAAATTTCCCGGGTTATCACGGCTCATTAACATCTCACGCCGCACCACATCCTGCTCAACTAGCAACGTGTTACGCCCTAAGCGTTTTTGTAACGTTTCTGCTAAGGTGGTTTTGCCGCTACCAGAATTTCCGCGAATAATAATTAACGTTGTTTCCATTCCACAAGTCCCCTTAATGCTACGACTTCACTTTCTAATAGCCATTATAGGACTAAAACAGGTGGTTCCGAGACGAAACTCAAAAAGCCAATCAGAAAATTTCTGGTTGGCTCTTCCTATTACTATTGTCAAAACGTTCGCCAAACGGCAGTTTGTTCCGCTTAACCCGAAATCAGCGACTATTCCAAACCCAGGAATAATCGCTACTTTCACGTTAATGCTCGCAAACTAATCGCCCTTTGGCCCACTCTCACCTGTTTTACTTACTCTTTTGTAAATTGCGTCGATAATCGTGTAACACTTTTAACGCGCGTTTACGCGACTTTAAGTTCGAACTTCTCAAGCGACGCCGTGCACTTGCTAAATCTTGTTTTTCCATATTCAAAACCCCTTATATTTAAATCGTAATCATTACGATTTAAATATATCATGAACCATTAAAAAATCCAAAGCATTTGCCTACAAATACCTAACGTAGTTCATGGCAATCAATTGATCCACCCGTTTGGAATTCTCCGGTGATAACACGATGCCATTCTTCCGTAAACAAGCCGAGATTTCGAGTCCCATTCGCTCAAAAACGTACATGTTCGAACCAGATTGTTGCTGCACCAGCTCACGATAATAGCTTCCAATCAGTTCTCGAAACGGCCGTTCCGTCGTTTGATTTAAATTAGCGACTAAATCCATCATGATGGCCGTCGCAGCCTTTGCTCGAGCTTGTCCGCTACTATACCACTTGGCGGAATGATTTTCAGTTGTCCCCATTGCCTTTTTGCTCCCCTTACGAAACCAAACGCGATACCACGGGCGCTTCGCCACTGGTTGAGTCATTCCCAGCAAGTAATCCGCTGAAACTCCGAATAACTGCGCAAGCATGACTAAACTTTCCAGGTCGGGATAGCTCTTGCCCAGTTCCCACTTAGAAATTGTTTGGCGTGATACTCGCAACTTTTCTGCCAACACTTGTTGCGACCATTCCCGCTGTTCACGTTGCTCCTTGATTTTTGGTCCAATTTCAATTTTCACTGTACCGCACCTCCACTTAAAATAAAATCCTTTCCCCCGCACCAATTAGTTGCCTCACCAAATACCACCCGCAACGTGCCGTTGCACCCTTGTTAAATCAAGGTTTGTAGTTTTGATAAAGTTACTGCAATATCACCATAACACTTCCATTTTACACGTCAGGTTAGCAAATGATTAGTTGAGTTTACCAATCCCATGTTAGTCGGATGAATACTAGCTAAACACGGAAAAACACGCGGTTATCAGATTATACATACACAAATATTTCTAAAGTTAACCCTGATTGATATAAAAATTAGTAATAGATAATTACTATTTTCCATCTAAATAATTCAGTCATCACCATCTTAATTGCATACTACCCTCAGTACATCTCAATATCGTTAGTTCATCGTATTAATCCTTTAGGCATAACGTTTTCACACCTGCTATTTCATCAAACGTTGGCTTATCAAGCTGTAACTAACCAACACATTTATTATTAATAATTGAGACCATAACCTATATCAAATCACAATAAAATGATATTTTAATTTAATTATCATTAATTAGACTATCAGCATTAACGGTGCTACACTCTAACTATTAACTGGGTTATATAATAATTAATTAAAACGATTTTCTTTCTAAAGGATGGGGATACTTTGAAAAAATCAGTAAACAAACAGTTAAATAAGCAATTTAATAACCAGCGCCAATCGCGTTGGCTGATCACTGGGGTTACGACCATGCTTTTAACTGTCACCGCAATCACCAATCAAACCGTATCTGCAGACGAGGTCACGGCAACACCAAAACCTAGTCAGGCTGAAAGTAGCCAGACCGTCACGGCCAGTCCGCTACAACAAAATAACGTTAATTTAAAAACTGAACCAACTACTTCACAGGCGCCAACAACGCCCAATTCTGCCAATAATACTGGTACATCAAGTGCCAGTGAAGGCACCCAACCCGCATCTGAGCAAAACACTAAATCGACCGCACCAACTAGCGAAGCACCGGCAAATAGCGCTACTGCCCCAACGAGTAGTGCGGCGTCACCAGCTGCAAAAGAATCCGCTAATAGCGAGCAGCCAGTACAATCAACTGGCGCAAAATCGGAAGCACCCGCAACCACTGCTTTAGCCGAAGCTTCACAAGCGTCGACGGAATCCGTCCAAAAAGAAACGCCTGAAGATCAGCTTACAACTAAACAAGCAGCTCAGCCCGCAATGGCGCCACGCGCACGGATGGCGGCGATAGCCGATGAAAGCATCGATACTTGGATGCCCAATAAGCTGTTGCAACAAGAAGTCCTACGTCAGCTCCGCGCGCAAAATAAGGATCGTACTTGGAATTCAGCGGCTGATATTACTAAAGATGATATGTTGCTGCTCAAAACCTATTACGGAACTGATACCTATATTGACGGTAAAACGGATTATTCACTCGACGGTTTACAATACGCCACTAACCTAACAAGCGTTACCCTCAATAAGGGGTTAAATAGTAGTATCCCTGTTCACTATTATGGGGACGTAGCTGACATTACCCCACTCGCCGGATTGACAAACCTAACAGCAATCGATATTCAAGACAATCGGGTCACTGATATTTCACCTTTGAAAAACCTAGTAAACTTGGAGAAGCTGTACGTCGATTTCAACCACATTTCTGACTTTTCTAGCCTAAAAGACTTAACCAACTTAACTAAATTGTCATACGGTAACCAAGTCGTCGTCAACCTCAATCCAATTTTCATCGATAAAAACAATCCTAATTACACGTTGCCTAGCCCGTTTCGCAATCAAGACGGCTCAACCGTCATTCTAAGTAGTTCTAACGGAATTGCCGAACCAGTAACATATAACAGTACTAATTTACATTTTTCTTACAAGTATTATTTCAACGGTGCTGGTGTTGACAACACCACCCAGGATGGCAAGGGGGGCCTAATCTTTACTGGTTTGAAATCACAACCTGGTAACTGGTGGGCCGGCGATGCTAACGGCCAGTTTAATGGGTCTACCGTCGTTCCAGTCAAAGATTTTTTCTACATGATTGGTTCTTACAGTGTCGGTACCGTTTACTTCGCAATCGCGCAAACATACGAACTAACCGATACCGCCCAACCCGTTACCGTCAAATACCAAGATGTTGACGGCAACACCTTAGCCTCGGATCAAACTTTAACCGGGCTCATCGGTGAAACCTATACGGCTCCTAGCAAGTCGTTCACCAACTACCAATTGGTCAGCACCAGTGGTAATCCTACCGGGACCTTTACGGATGCCGCCCAAACGGTGATTTTCACCTATGCCCGGATGGACGCCGGCGATATAACTTTTAAATTCCAAGACAAAAACGGAAACACCTTAGCGCCTGACCAAACAGTCCCTGGTAAAGGCCTGCTGGGACTCGACTTCGATATTCCAGCACCCGCAATCCAAGACTACATCTCACCCGCTAACGCCACCGGAACACTGACCACTGAAAGCCAGACCTACATCTTTGTTTACACTCGTAAAGATGCCGCTGATGTCACCATCAAATACCAAGACGCCGATGGTAACTCGTTAGCGCCTGACAAGGTTTTAAGCGGTAAAGAACAGCTCAACACCGTTGTAGCAGATCAAACCATCGATATTCCAAACCATACTTTTGACCAAGTTATCGGTGACCCAACGTTTACCGATTCCGCCCACGATATCATTTACGTTTACAAACGAAGCGACGCTGGCGACGTGACCATCAAGTACCAAGATGAGAACGGCAATAAACTCTCCGATGACTTGAACTTATCCGGTCAAGGTAAAATGGGACTGGAAATTCCAGATCAGCAACTGGCCATTCCAGGTTATACCTATAAAGAACTTCAGACCCGTGCCATTGGAATTTTCACCGACCATCCACAAACCATCGTTTACGTTTATACCCGCAACGCTGGCCAAGCTGTCACCGTTCAATACCAGGATGAAAATGGCAAATCGTTACATGACGACATCGTTCTATCCGGCTATGAAGGCGACCCGTACGCCAGCGAACAATTGGCAATCAAAGGTTACACGTTTAAGACCGTTCAAGGTAACGCCAATGGTCTCTTTACCGACAAACCGCAAACAATCACTTATATTTATACCCGCACAGCCGGTCAAGCCGTCACCGTTCAATATCAAGACGAAAATGGCAAATCATTACATGCCGATGTAACGTTAACCGGCTACGAAGGCGACGCCTATACCACCGAACAATTAGCTATCGACGGTTATACGTTTAAGGCTGTTCAAGGTGACGCAACTGGAACCTTCACTGATACGCCACAAACTGTCACCTACATTTACACGCGCAATACCGGTAAGGCCGTCACCGTTCAGTACCAGGATGAAAATGGCAAAACTATTCACTCTGACACAACTTTAAATGGTTTCCTTGGCGACACTTACACGACTGAACAATTAGCCATCGACGGCTACACGTTTAAAGCTGTCCAAGGTAACGCAACGGGAACCTTTACGGATGCACCACAAACCGTTACCTACATTTACACTCGGAATACTGGTAAGGCCGTCACCGTTCAGTATCAAGATGAAAATGGCAAAACCATTCATCCAGAGACCGTTTTAAACGGTTTCCTCGGCGACACTTACCAGAGTGAACAATTAGCCATCGATGGTTACACGTTCAAGACCGTTCAAGGTAACACAACAGGAACCTTTACAGACGCCTCACAAACCGTTACCTACATTTACACGCGTAATGCCGGTAAGGCCGTCACCGTCCAGTATCAGGATGAAAACGGCAAAGCTATTCATCCAGAGACCGTTTTAAACGGCTTCCTCGGCGACACTTACACGACTGAACAATTAACCATCGACGGTTACACGTTCAAGGTTGTCCACGGCAATCCAACCGGGACATTCAGTACCGCTGCCCAAACGGTGACCTACGTTTACACTCAGGATCAACCAGTTGACCCTAATACCACGGGAACCGTCACAGTCCACTATGTCACTGCCGATGGAAAGACCTTGAAGACAACTACCCTTACTGGAAATACCGGTACGGCTTACCAGACGACTGCTTTAACTTTTAACGGTTATCGACTCGTCACTTCTCCGGCTAACGCTAACGGCCAATTTGCTGAAGGCAACCAAGACGTGACCTATGTTTACGACGCCGTGCCAACAACGGATGGTGGTGACGGCGACCACGTGGATCCTGGAAAGCCAACCACGCCCGAAAAGCCAACTGAGCCGGAACAACCGACTCAACCAGCACAACCGGACAAACCAGGACAGGTCACTACGGTCGACCGCGACCAAGTCACAACACCAAAGACTGCTGTTAAACCAGCTAAGGTTCAGCCCGCTCAAGCTAAGGCAACGGCTCAAAAAGATACGACCGCTTTACCACAAACTAACGAACAGGCCTCAGCGCTTAGCTTGCTTTGGATGGGGGTCCTCTCCCTCTTAGCAACCCTTGGTCTTAAAAAGCGTAAAGATTAAACCTTGATTTCAAGACATTCCAAAAGCGTTCCGTTAACCACTGATATTAATGGTTAACGAAGCGCTTTTCTTTTCCCGATAACACCCGCCACCGGCGTATACTTGGGTTAACAAAATAAACCTAATTCAAAGGAGTTTTTGATCATGAAAGTCTACTTAATTCGACACTCTGAACCTGCTTACGACCAAGTTGCCGCCGCGGGATTACGTGGTTACGGTCGCGAACTACGGCCACTGACCGACCGGGGCATTCAAATTGCACGGGAACGGGCAAAGGATCCGCTTTTCAAAGAAGTTCAACTAGTGCTCGCTTCACCTTATACCCGCGCCCTTCAAACGGCTTTAGAGTTCGTTCGCTATCATGATATTCCCCTAAAAGTTGAATTAGATTTACGCGAATGGCAACCCGACAATACCGGTGCTCGGATCGACAACGATGAGTTGGCTGAAGCCGCCTACCAAGCTTTTTTGAAGCATCCCCACGAACGTCCAGCAGATTGTCCTTACCATTACGATACGATTGAAGACATGCAAAACCGTTTCATGGGAGTTTTAAAACGCTACGCCACCCAATATGATTGTATCGCCTATGTTAGTCATGGTACCATCATCAGTCAAATGGGCCCATGGGACGGTTTGGATTACTGTGACGTTCAGCAGCTGAATATTTAACCTTCTGTCAGTCATATATCAGTGACAACGGCTATTTATTCAATGAATCTGCCCACCGATACACCTCACTTTAATCGCAATTAAAAGGCTCTAGAATATTGGGTGTTGATGGAAATCCATCAACACCCAGTTTTTGTGTAAAATAAAAGGACAACTTCCCCCAATGCACCACCCGTACCGACCAAAGTAAAAGTAAAGGCAAGTGAGAAAAGATGTCCCAAAATCATTTTATCGAAGATACTCTTCAAATTAAAGACCCAAATATTATTTGTACTGATATTGATAGTAGTAATCCAAGCAAACAGGTCATTCACGCTAAACTGACCTATCCTTTAAAGAACTGCCCACTTTGTGGCCAGCCCGAAGTAGTACGTTTTGGGACTAATCTAATTAATGTCAGAATGCCCCCAGTCAAAGAACGACCAATTATTTTAAAATTGCGTAAGCAACGTTATCGGTGTAAATCCTGTAAGCATACTTTTAGCGCACAAACATCATTAGTTAAACCGCATTGCCAGATATCAGAAGATACGAAGCAAATGATTATCT